>DASQLJ010000397.1:0-10912 GCA_035630095.1 Longimicrobium sp. | reverse complement strand
TACGCCAACCGCATCCGCGACGGGCGCTTCCGCCTGGACGGGCGCGAATACCGGCTCCCGGTGAACGACGGCGCGCACCACCTGCACGGCGGCCCCGGCGGCTTCCACAAGCTCCCCTGGCGGGTGCAGCCCTTCGGCGCGGTGGACAGCGTGGGGCTGCGGCTGTCGCGGGTGAGCGCCCACGGCGAGCAGGGCTACCCCGGCCGCGTGGACGTGGAGGTCACCTACACCCTGGCCGGCGACGAGCTGGCGGTGGACTACGTGGCGCGCACCGACCGCGCGACCCCCGTCTGCCTCACGCAGCACACCTACTTCAACCTCACCGCCGAGCCCGCGCTCGACGTGCTGGACCATACCCTCCAGCTCGGCGCCGCCCGCTACACCCCGGTGGACGAGGGGCTGATCCCCACCGGCGAGCTCGCCCCGGTGGACGGCACCCCCTTCGACTTCCGCGAGCCCACGCCGATCGGCGGGCGCATCGCGGCGAGCGACCCGCAGCTCGCGCGCTCAGGCGGCTACGACCACAACTTCGTCCTCCGCGACGGCGACGACGGCGGCGCGCCCGAGCTGGCGGCGCGCGTGCACGACCCCGCCAGCGGCCGGGTGCTGGAGGTGTGGACCACCGAGCCGGGGCTGCAGTTCTACTCGGGCAACTACCTGGACGGCTCCGTGCGCGGCAAGGAAGGCCGCGCCTACGGCCACCACTCGGGCTTCTGCCTGGAGCCGCAGCGCTTCCCCGACTCGCCCAACCAGCCGCACTTCCCGGGCAGCATCCTGCGCCCGGGCGAGCGCTACCAGTCCCGCACCCTCTACCGCTTCGGCGTCGACACCGTCGAGGAGTGAGCAGGGCGGGGACGAGAGACGCGAAGGCCGCGGGGGGGTTTCCTCCGCGGCCTTCGTCGTCGCATCTCCAAACATCATCCCATCTACAGAGCCTCGTTAAAACCGGGTTCACGCAGAGTCAGCAGAGTTAGCAGAAAGGACTGCAGAATCGCCCGTGGTGTTCTCTGCTTACTCTGCTGACTCTGCGTGAACCATGCGTTCTGAATCTCTCCCGATCGGGCAGGTCGAGCTACGTGCTTGACATCAAATAAGTCAACACTTATATATTTCCCATGCAAAGCGCGCTGGCGGACGAGAACAAGATCTTCCAGGCGCTGGCGGACCCCAGCCGCCGGGCGATCTTCGAGTCGCTCACGCGGGGCGAGGCGGCGGTGAAGGAGCTCACGGCGCGCTTCGACATCTCGCAGCCGGCGGTCTCGCAGCACCTCGCCGCGCTGAAGGACGCCGGCCTGGTGAACGGCCGGCGCGAGGGGCGCTGCGTCTACTACCGCGTGGAGCCGCGCGGGATGAAGCCGCTCATCGACTGGATCGCGCACTACCGCGCCTTCTGGACGGACCACGTCGATCGTCTCGAACAACTGCTGGAGAAGATGGACGAATGAATGCCGTCGCCGACACGACCGCGAAGTCGCAGACCGAATCCATCTCCTTCGAATTCGACCTGCAGCATCCGCCGCAGAAGGTGTGGCGCGCGCTCACCGACCCGGCGCTGCTCGCGGAGTGGCTCCTCCCCGTCTACGACCTCCACCTCCAGCGGGGAGCCGCGTTCACCTTCAAGACGCAGCCGCACCCCGGGTGGGACGGCATCGTGAACTGCCGGGTCCTGGAGATCGACACGCACCGGAAGCTCAGCTACGCCTGGGTGGTCGTCGACATGGACACCGTGGTGACCTTCACGCTCACGCCCACGGCGGCGGGAACGCGCCTGTCCCTGGAGCATTCGGGCTTCCGGCCGGACCAGAAGCAGAACTTCGGCGGCGCGCGCTACGGCTGGAGGATGATGGGCGGGAAGCTCGTCGACCTGCTCGCGCGGGATCCATGAGCCAGTCGGGGCTCGTGGCCAACCAGGTACCCACCGATTTTCAGGGGAGGTCGTGGTGAACGGAAACCAATGGGTTCGACAGATCCACCGCTGGCTCTCGATCGTCTTCACGGTGACGGTCATCGCCAACTTCGTCGCCCTGGCGCGCGGGGGAGGGGTGCAGCCGCCGCCGTGGGTGACGTACTCGCCGCTGCTTCCGCTCTTCCTGCTCCTGTTCACCGGGCTGTACATGTTCGTCCTGCCGTACACCACCCGGTGGCGCGGCGCGCGGCGCACCGGCTGAACGCGTGCCCGGCGGATGACGTAAGGCGTTGTCGAAACACCGACTTGAAAGGCGGACCGAGATGAAGAGCGCAACGGGTACGAGCAGCCACGAGCGAGCGAGCGGGGAAGACGCTTCCCGCCTCATCGACCAGCGCATCCGCGACCTCGGCGGCTGGCGCGGGGAGACGCTGGCGCGCATGCGGGCGCTGATCCTGGAGGCGGACCCCGAGATGACCGAGGAGTGGAAGTGGATGGGCACGCCCGTCTGGTCGCACAACGGGAATGTCTGCACCGGCGAGGCGTACAGGGAAGTGGTGAAGCTCACCTTCGCCCGGGGCGCGAGCGTTCCGGACCCGTCGCGCCTCTTCAACTCCAGCCTGGAAGGCAACACGCGACGGGCCATCGACATCCGCGAAGGGGAGACGGTCGACGCGGAGGCGTTCAAGGCGCTCGTGAAGGCCGCCGTGGCCGAGAACCCTCCGAAGAAGAAGCGGTAGACTCTTCTGCCGGTCAGCCCTCCGTCGCCACAAAGCCCGCTCGCCCGCCCGCGCATCCGCGCGGGTGGGCGGTTGCGTGAGGGATTCGCGCCCGGAGGGCCGAGACGCCGGCGCGCCGCGTCCGTCGTCCAGGGTATGAGCGGGGCCGTGGCGCGCCGGCGGCTCGGCGCCGTTGGCAACGGCGGTATCGTTGCCTACGGCGCGCGAAGCCCGGCCCGGAGCGCAGCGGAGGGACACGCCCGCATCCGCAGTTTCTGTCTCCGGCCCCGGCACCGAATCTTCGGACTCCGTATCAGTCCGGCACGGTCGACAGCGGGTTGGGGGTGGCGGGGTCCAGGCCCAGCGTGCGCGCCATCGCCTCGGTGCTGCGGTCGATGATGAACTCCACCCAGAGCGGGAAGTGGTCGGAGATGCGGTCCGACACCTGCCGCGGCGTCAGCTCCTTCAGGACGGTGCCCATGAAGTCCACCACGCCCGCGCGCTTCTCGGTGAGCAGGTCCATGCTGCCCATGAACCAGGCGATCTGGTCGTAGTGCTTGGCCTCGGCGCCGTAGGTGGTCTTCACGTTGAGGAGCTTCTCGGGCACCGTCAGCCCGGTGGAGACGAAGGCGTCGAAGAGCGGGTCGCTCCCCCTGCGGTCGATGTTGAAGTCGCCCAGCACGATCAGGTTGGCCTCCTCCGAGCCGCGCGTCTTCGCGCGGTCGCGGAGCTGGGCGGCCGTGTACACCGCCAGCTCCTTCAGCTCGCCCAGCCGGTCGGCCGCCCGGTCGCCGTAGCGGATGTGCACGGTGAGCAGCGCGAAGTGCTCGTCGGCCGCGCGGAAGCCCACGATGTAGGGCGTGCGGTCGAACTGCTCGGCGGGGTTGCCGGTCGTCGCGGGTGGAAGGACGATCTCGCCGGCCAGCCCCGACGGCGTCACCCGCCGCCGGTCGTACACGTAGGCCAGCCGCTCCTCGTTCCCCTTGTCGCCCCCCGACACGTCGCTCAGCAGCACCCCCCAGTTGGGCCCCAGGAACTCGTCCACCAGCATGCGGATCCCCGAGGTGTCGCGCTTCACCTCCTGGATCGCCACCACGTCGAACCGGCGCACGATCTCGGCGATGCAGGCGAGCGCGCGCCAGTTGCGCTTGGGGCTGCCGGAGTTCTCGCTCCACGAGGGGTGCACCCGGCCGAAGTTGCGGAGGTTCCAGGTGCCGATCAGCAGGTTGTGGTCGGTGCGGCGCGGCGGGATCTCGGCGCCGTCCAGGCGGCGGCGCAGCCGGGCGATGTCTTCAACCGCGGCGCGGGGGTAGTCGGCGTAGCGCATGGTGGCGGACACGGGCTGAAGGAGGGGGATCATCAAAGCCGGCATCAAAAGTAAGGCCCCACCCATTCGCTGAGAACACTGTTCGCACGCGCCCGTCGGTCCCCGGTGGAAGTGCGTCCGCCCGTGCGGCGGGCCGGGACGGTCGCCGGCGTGGCACGATCGGGCGGAGAGGTCAGGGCGGCCCCGACCGGCGGGCGGCTCGCTCGCGCGTGGGGGCCGTTCACGGGCGCATCAGCAGATCCACGGTGAGCGCCCACTGCGCGGTGGCCCACGCGGCCTTCGCCGGCGAGATCCAGCGCACCATGGACACCGAGCGGCGATACGCCCCGGCCACGTCGATCGTCAGCAGCGGCTCGTGGTGGGCGATCCGGTTGCGCAGCAGGCGGACGGCCTCGGCGCGGCCGTGCACCACCGCGCGGTCCACGTTGGCGGGTGCGCAGGGGAACGAGCGCGCGAACTCGGCGTGCCAGACGCGCTGCTCGAAGCGCGAGGTGAGCATCGCCACCCAGAAGTAGTAGGTCTGCGCCGACACAACGTCGCAGGTGGAGACCCGCGCCACCTTCCGCACCTTCTCCAGCTTGCGCACGCTGCGCTCGAAGCCGTCGCGCTCGGGGTGGGGCAGGGTGCGCAGGAACCCGGCGGCGTACGGCCAGTCGGGCCCGAACTGCGACTCGAGCGCGCGGCTCACGGCGTTGCGCAGCGCGATCTCGTTGGCGTTCAGCACCGCGAAGAGCACCTGCGCCGCGCGCACGTTCCACGCGTACAGCCGCAGCGCGCGCCGCACGTTGCCCTGCGCATGGCGGATGTACGTGGTGAGCCGCGCCGGCGAGATCGCTTCGCGCAGCGCCTCGATCTCGCGCACGGTGAGGGAGGGGGCGGGCTTGACGAGAGGGGTGGGGTTTGCGATATTCATGGTGTGCGCCTTGGGATTTGCGCCCGCTTGCGGGTTCCCCCGAGGACAAAGAGAAGTCTGAAAGCGGGTCGGGTGAGCCAGTCACCCGGCCCGCTTTCGCATAGGCACAACCCGCGTGCCGGGGAGCCGGAACGATAGTGGCCTAGCGCACATTGCGCCATAACGGTGTGGCAAGCACCTTCGTGGCTTGAAGCGAGCGCAGTTATCGTGCGGGTATTCCGCCCCGGAGAACGTCGCTTTCAGCTGCGTAAGTGACGATCGGACAGCGGCATACGATCTCCTGAGGCGCTGCCGCGGAATCTGGATAATGGGTGGTTGTGGAGATGCGACGGAAGGAGAGAAGACGGCGGTGGACGGACGGTGGCGCCTTTGTACATGCGAAATTCGTCCAGATTGTGTCGCGCGGCGCGGTTCGGTGCGTCTTCAAGGGATACGGCAGCGGCGAGTCTCACGTTCAGCAGCGGCCGTGAAGCCGCCGGGATCCAGTGCGCGCCGCCGCTCGGAATGTCGATCCGAAGTGCTCGTGCCGTGCCGCCCGGGCGCTCGCCTGGGCCGGCGAGCGGTCGGAGGCGGCGGAGAGCGGCGCTAGCCGGGGCCGGGACGGAGAAACGCCTCCAGGCTGGCGCGCTCGGCGGCACCCACGAACTCGTCGAGCGCGGCGATGCCCTCCTCGATCTCGGCCGCGCGGTCGGGCGGCAGGCGGCGGCGGACCGCGGCGGCCAGCTCTTCGCGCAGGATCTGGAAGTCGCGCCGCAGCTCGTCGGCGCTCCAGCCCAGGCGCCGGCGCTGCACGCCGTGGCGCTGGGCCACGGTGCGCTGGATGAGGGTGCCGTCGCGCAGCATCTCCGACGAGCCGAGGGCCGCCAGGTCCACCGAGCGGAGCGTCTCGGCCAGGTCCGAGAGGAAGGTGGCGAGGTGGTCTTCCAGCTCCGGCTCGCTGAGGGCGTGGGCGGTGGGCGTGGCGGGGTCGCTGCGCAGGCGCGCCACGTAGGCGTACAGCACGCGCTCCAGCTCGGCCAGGAGCGCGTCGCGCAGGTCCTGCAGCAGCCCGGGGACGCCCGGGTCCATCGCGTCGCTGCGCGACAGGGTGGTCTCGATCGCCTCCTCGGCGGCGGCGGGGAGCCAGAGGAAGAAGCGGGTGCCCACGCCCTCCTCGCTGTGCACCGAGAGCTCGCCGTCCATCAGCCGCGCCAGCCGCCGCGCGATGGCCAGCCCCAGGCCGGCGCCGCCGTGCGGGCGGGTGTGCGTCATGTCGGCCTGCTCGAAGGGCTCGAAGATGGCGGCCAGGCGGTGGGGCGGGATGCCGGGGCCGGTGTCTTCCACGCGCACGTACGCCCACGGCCCGGGCCCCGCGAGCCGCACGTTGGCCGGCGGCTGCTGCGCGGTTCCCGCGCTCACGGTGATGCGCCCGCCGGGCGGGGTGAACTTGGCCGCGTTGGAGAGCAGCACCACCAGCACCTGCCGCACCCGGTCCTCGTCGCCCCAGCAGGGCACGTCGGCCGCGAAGCCCGACACCGCGTCGGCCAGGTGGACGCCCTTGGTCTCGGCCTGCACCTGCACCATCTGGATCGCCTGCTCCACGGGCGCGCCCAGCCGCAGCGCCGCGCGCCGGGCCGCGGCACGGCCGGCGTCGAGCCGCGAGAAGTCCAGCACCTCGTCCACGATCCCCAGCAGGTGCATGCTGCTGGCGCGGACGCGCGCGAGGTATTCGTGCTGCCGCTCGCTGAGCGGGCCCGCCAGCTCCATCCCCAGCAGGTCGGTGTAGCCCATCACCGCCTGGATCGGGGTGCGGATCTCGTGGCTCATGGTGGCCAGGAAGGCGCTCTTGGCGCGGTCGGCCTCTTCGGCGCGGCCGCGGGCGACCTCGGCGGCGTCGCTGGCGGCCTTCAGCGCGGCGTCGGCGGCGCGGCGGGCGGTGATGTCGCGCGTGACCTTGGCGAAGCCGATCAGCGTGCCTTCCTCGTCGCGCAGGGCGGTGAGGGTGGTGCCGGCCCAGAAGGTGGAGCCGTCGCTGCGCACCCGCTGCCCCTCGCCCGTGTATTCGCCGGTGGCCACCGCCTCCAGGATGTGCGACTCGGCGGTGCCGTCCTCGCTGCCGCCGTCGGGGTAGAGGATGCGCAGGTGGGAGCCCTCGGCCTCATCGCGCGTCCACCACTTGATCAGCCGCGCGCCCTCGCCCCAGAAGGTGATGATGCCGTCGGGGTTCATCAGGAAGATGGCGTAGTCGCGCACGTTCTCGGCGAGCGTGGCGAAGGCGCGCGAGGCCACCTGGGCCGGCGCGCGCCCGGTGTACGGGTTGCGCGAGCGCTCGCGGCGCTCGACGCCTTGGCGAGGGGCGCGCGCGCCGCGGCGCAACGCGGCCTCACGCTCGCCCTGTTCGCGGCCGGGGTCGCCGTGGCGCCCGGGCGCCCGCTCGCCGGGGACTCCGGATGCGTCCAGGTCGGGGTGGACCGTCGTGGCTTTTTGTGGTTCCCGCGGCTTGGCGGGGGCGATCTCGTGGCTCATGCGCCCGGCGTTTTGCAGAGTGCGCGCCACCGTGTTTCCACGCGCCCGGAGGGTACCGCCGAACGGCATCGCCACGACTTCTCCCGTCCTCGGACACTGCCCGGGACGCCGTAACGCGAAAACCCCTCCGGACCAGGGGTCCAGAGGGGCTTTCGTTATCATAGCGGGGGCGGGATTCGAACCCGCGACCTTCGGGTTATGAGCCCGACGAGCTACCAGGCTGCTCCACCCCGCGACGCGTGGACGACAGAGCAGAGGGAGGGTTTGAAGCCAGATTCTCGAGGAATCGGTGGGTGACGTCCCCGCATGTTTCCGCGATGTCGAGGTCGTCGACTCCACGTCCGCTGCAGGCTCAGTCCCCGGCTTCAATGATATCGGCTCAAACACAGAGCCCTCCGCCATGCCGTGCGACTAATCTACAGGGTGCGTATCTTGTTGTCAAGCCTTGGGTTATACCACCTCTCCGGGCATCGTTCCGGGGTTGCCGACGCTGAATGAATCTCACGCAGAGCAGCAGAGACAAGCAGAGGGACGTCCGCTGTTCTCTGCTGCCCCTGCTGCTCCGCGTGAGACATTTCCCTGGGTCTTTGACTATCGAACCGGTCCGTGCAAGCTGGCAGGCCCCGTTGAAGCTGGCCGCGACATCCTCATCTTCGCGGGGCAAATTTTAAGAATTCCGGGTTTGACAGGTGGGGGGCCGCGCGGCTAGTTTGGTTACAATCCATCACAGCAGGCAGTTGCGCTCGACCCGTCAGCCCGTAGCAGGCTGCTCCCCCCGGGCCGCGCACAGGATCCAAACCAATTCAGCCCATCAGGGGCGCGGCCTCCGGCCCATGCGCCCCGTCGCAAGCAGCTTCAGCGATGCGATCTCCCAACCTGCTCGCGCTGGTCGCCGCCGGTGCCGTCATCGGCGCGTCGATCGGTGTGGTGCGTGGCCCGCAGCGGCCGCTGGCCGGCGGCAATCTCGCCCGCGAGGCGCTGGCCGCGCCCGCGCCGGTGGCCGTCCCCGCGCCCGCGGTCGACGTCGCCCCTCGCGCCCCGGCGACGCCCACGCTTGCCGCGGCGCCCGCAGCGAAGGCGCCCGCATCCTCCGCCGCTGACCCGAAGCCCGCCGCCTCGCGCGCCGCGACGACGCGCACCGATCCCACCCGCCCCGCCTCTCGCTCCGCCGCGAAGCGCACCGGCTCCACCCGTCCCGCCTCGCGCTCCGCCGCGACCCGCACCGATCCGACCCGCCCCGCCTCTCGCACCGCCGCCCGTCCGCAAGCGCGTAAGCGGTCGCAGGCCACGGCGGGGGCGGTGCTGCGCGCGTCGCGGGCGGTGCTGGCGACGGCGGGGGTGGAGAGCGGGCCGCAGGCGGTGCAGGTGCAGCGGGCGCTGGCGCGCCTGGGCGGGCGGGTGCGCGAGACCAGCGACCGCGACGCGCTGCGGCTCGCCTTCCGCGCCTACTACGCCTACAAGGCGGCGCACCCCGAGCAGGTGCGCAAGCCGTACCTGTACTTCGTGGACTACGGGCTGGACGCGCGCACGCCCCGCGGCTACGTGTTCGACATGCGCAGCCTGCGCGTGGTGGACGGGCCGTTCACCGTGGCGCACGGCCGCGGGTCGGCGCCGCGCCGCGGGGTGCCCACGCGCTTCAGCAACCGCAACGGAAGCGAGGCCACTTCGCTGGGCCTCTTCCTGGCCCAGGAGACCTACGCCTTCAAGGGGAAGACGAACGGGCGGCTGTACCGCTCGATGGGGCTGCGGCTGCGCGGGCTCTCGGGGCGCTTCAACGGCGACGCGCGCGAGCGCGGCGTGGTGGTGCACGGGGCGCCGTACGTGACGCGCAGCGGCGCCGGCCGCAGCGAGGGGTGCCCGGCGGTGGAACCGGCGCGCGCCCGCACGCTGATCCCGCGCATCCGCAACGGCGGCATGGTCTTCCTCTTCTCGCCGCACGACCGCACCTGGCGGCGCGAGGACCCCTGGGCCAACCGCGGGCGCAAGACCAGGGCGCGGGGGTAGCCGCCGCGCCGGGTGGAGACGGAAGACGGGGATTGGACAGACATTGGACGGCAGCCGCGGAAGCCGCGCGGCTGCCGGTTTTTTCGTCCCCGCGCGCACGGCACGAAAACCGCACGCGCATCCATGCGCGCCTCCGTGGCGCGGCGGTCGCGGCCGGGCGGGACGTCCGCGCCGCGACCGCCATCAATCATCCGACACGCCGGCCCCACGCCGGCTTTTGACCGGGCAGCATGGTCCAGGCAGCCGTAGACGGCGCCGCGAAGCTGTTCGCGGGCCAGGGGGAGGTGCGCGCGCTCTGCCGCGCGAAGGACTGGGCGGCCACGCCGCTCGGCCCCGTCGACACGTGGCCGCAGAGCTTGCGCACCGCCGCGGGCCTGGCGCTGGGGTCGACCTTTCCCTCGATCGTGCTGTGGGGGCCGGAGCTGGTGCAGCTCTACAACGACGGCTACGTCGCCTTCCTCGGCGTGAAGCACCCGTGGGCGCTGGGGATCCCCACCCACGCGTGCTGGGCCGAGGTGCGGAGCGCCACGGAGCCCATCTACCGGCGCGTGCTGGCGGGCGAGACGGTGTTCATGCAGGACGAGCTCTACGCCCTGCACCGCCGCGGCCCCGACCTCCCGCCCGACGACGTCTACATCACCCTGTGCTACAGCCCGATCCCCGGCGAGTCGGGCGAGCCCGAGGGCATCAGCGTCACCCTCTTCGACACCACCGAGCAGGTGGCCGCGCGCGGGCTGCAGGCCGCGCTGGCCGAGAGCGAGGCGCGCCACCGGCTGGCGGTGGAGGCCGCCGAGCTGGGGACCTGGGCGTGGGAGGTGGGCCGCGACGAGGCCACCTTCGATGCCCGCGTGCGCGAGCTGTTCGGCTTCGAGGGCGACGAGCCGGTGCGGCGCATGGACATCCTCTCCACCCGCGTGCACCCCGACGACGCCGATCGCGTGGCCGCGGCGCTGCGGGCGGCCACCGACCCGGCCGGCGAGGGCCGCTACGGGGTGGAGTACCGCGTGGTGCGCCCCGGCGGCGGCGAGCGCTGGGTCGCGGCGGCGGGGGTGATGCTGTTCGACGAAGGCGACGGCGAGCGGCGGCCGCTGCGGCTGATCGGCACGGTGCGGGACGTGACCGCGCACAAGCACGCCGAGGCCGAGCTGCGCCGCGCGCGCGACGAGGCGCGGGCCGCCGCCGCCGAGCTGGCGCGGCAGTCGGACGAGGCGCGCGGCACCGCGGAGGCGCTGACGGCGGCCAACGCGCGCCTGCGGGAGGGCGCCGCCGAGCTCGCGGCGCAGGCCCGCGCGCTGGACGAGGCCAACGCGGAGCTGCGGGCCAGCGAGCGGCGCTTCCGCGACGTTCTGGAGCAGGCGCCGGTGGCGGTGGCGGTGATGGAGGGGCCCGAGCACGTCTACACCCTGGTGAGCCCGCGCTACGCCGAGAGCCCCGGCGGCGGGCGCCCGCTGCTGGGCCGCACGGTGCGCGAGGCGTTCCCCGAGGTCGAGGACCAGGGGTTCCCCGCGCTCATGGACCGCGTGTACGAGAGCGGGGAG
>DASQLJ010000396.1:0-4010 GCA_035630095.1 Longimicrobium sp. | reverse complement strand
GAGCTGATCCAGACCGAGTTGCTGCAGGAGATGACCGACGCCATCGCCCGGCAGACGATCCACTTCTCGGTGGGCGACGCGGTCGCGTCCTCGTGGATCGGCAACCAGCCCGGCTTCAAGGGCCGCAACCTCGACATCGCCGCCGGCACGAAGCCGCTGCAGACCGCGCAGCCCGTCGCCGCGTTCACGCTGCGGTCGTGATCCACGGTTTGGATCGACTGTGCGAAACGAGGGGTGTCATCCTGAGCGGCGCCGCTGCACCGGTGTTTCTTTCACACCAGAGCGTGGCGGCGCCCGAAGGATCCAAACCATAGGCCCGAGCGACAGGCGTCCTGTCGCTCGAAGGCCGAGTATAGATCCTTCGGCCTGCCAACTCCCACGCTGGCAGAGAGATAGGCGTGGTCGGCCTCAGGATGACATCCTGGAGGTCGGTGAGGAAAGCAGGGCCAATCCCCCGATCCCAAACGAGGCCCAGCACGCATCCTGCCGGGTGGATCGGGCGAGGGGGACATCGCAGCAATCACGCAGAACGGCGACGGGTGATGACGGGACAGTGGCTGGACCACACGGTGACGGACGAGGAGGCCGGGCGCACGGTGCAGGAGGTGCTCACCGGGCCGATGCAGGTGTCGCGGCGGATGATCCAGAAGCTCACCCGGGCGCAGGGGATCCTGCTCAACCGCCGCGCGCCGTTCCTGGGCCGCAAGGTGAAGGCGGGCGACGTGCTGAGCGCCCGCGTGCAGCGCGACGAGGAGCCCGGGCTGCAGCCGGTGGAGATGCCGCTCGCCATCGTCCACGAAGACGACGACGTGATGGTGCTCGACAAGCCGCCCTTCATCCTCGTCCACCCCACCACCCCCGAGCAGACGGGCACGCTGGCCCACGGCGTGGCGCACCACCTGGCCACCCGCGGGATGCGCACCAAGGTGCGCCCGGTGCACCGCGTGGACCGCGACACGTCGGGGCTGGTGCTGTTCGCAAACAGCTCGCTCGCGCACCAGCGCCTCGACCACCAGCTCCGCGAGGGCGGCATCGGGCGCGTGTACCTGGCGCTGGTGGACGGGGTGATGGAGGGCGATTCGGGGATGATCGACGCGCCGATCGCGCGCGACCCGCGGCGGCCGAACCTGCGCGCGGTGCGGCCGGGCGGCGAGGCCGCGCGCACGCGGTGGCGCGTGGCCGAACGCTTCGCCCGCGCCACGCTGCTGGAGGTGGAGCTGGAGACCGGCCGCACGCACCAGATCCGCGTGCACATGCTGCACGCCGGCCACCCGGTGCTGGGCGACCGCCAGTACGGCCGCGCCGGCGCCGGGCTCATCGGCCGGCAGGCGCTGCACGCGTGGCGCCTCTCGTTCCACCACCCCACCACCGGCGAGCCGATGGAGTTCACCGCCCCGCTCCCGGAAGACATGGCGCGCGCGGTGGAGCGGGTGCGGGGGGATGGGGCGCCACCGGTGCCGGCCGAGGCATCAGAGCCGGCGGGTGCGTCAGAGGCGGCCGAGGCATCAGAGCCGTCGGAAGCGTCGGAGGCGGCCGAGGCATCCCAGCCATCAGAGGCGGCCGAGGCGGCATCCGAGGCATCAGTGCCGACCGAAACGTCAGAGGCGGCGGAGGCTGGGAAGGGCGAATAAATTCGCGGCAACAAAGACACGAAGTCCGCCTGCGCGGACTACAGGCCCCGGCGCGGCCGACAGCCGGGAGCACGCGACGATCCCCGTGGCCGCCTCGGCGGAAACATCAGGCCCGTCGCGTGCTCCAGCATTTCGGCTGCACGTGTGCCGGTAGTCCGCGCAGGCGGACTTCGTGTAGTTGTTGCAGCGAATTCATTCGCCCCTGCCCAGCGATTTCTGCCTGTAGATCGAAATCCCGACATCCCACGGCACATGCGAAGCGGGGCCGGCGACGAATCGCCGGCCCCGCTTGGTGCGCGGGCTTCAGCCGGGGGTCAGGAGCGCGAGGTGCCCTGGCCCTGGTGCTGCTCGTGCTGGCCCCGGCCACGGCCACGGCGGCCCTGGTGGCCGTCACGCCCGCCGCGGCGGCCGCGCTGGCTCATCCACTGCTGGACCTGCTGGCGCTGCTGCTCGGTGAGCACCGCCTGCGCGTCGCGGAGCGCCGCCTGCCGGTTCTGCATGATCTGCTGGCGGGTGGGCTCGCTCTGCTGGCGGAAGCGGCGGAGCGCCTCGCGCTGCTGCTCGGTGAGCTGCGGGCGCTGGGCACGAGTGCCACGCTGGCGGCGCTCGCCGCGCTGCGCGTCACGGCCGCCCTCGCCGCGCGCAGGGGCCATCTCGGGAAGGCCGGCCTGCCGGCGCTGGGCGCGGAGCCGCTCCATCAGCGCCTGGTTCTGGCTCTGCATGCGCTGCTGGATGGCGGTCAGCCGCTGCACCTGCGCATCGCTCAGGTTGAGCTGCTGGCGGCGCGCGATCAGCGCCTGCAGCCCGCCGCCGCGCTGCCCGCGCATCTGCCCCTCGCCGCGGTGATGCTGCCCGTGCTGCCCCTGCGCGGGCGGCGTGCCCTGCTGCGCCGCCGCGAGCGACGGCATCCCGGCGACGGCCAGCGCCATCGCGATCGTACGAATCTTCATCTCGCCAACCTCGTCGTTGTCGGGTGGTCTGCGACCGTTCATCCGGTTGCGCTACATCTAGTTACCACCACCCCACGAAAACCGTTGGTTAGCGGATGATTAGCCGCCGCGCGCCGAGAGATTCCCCGCCGCGCCCCTCGTCCTCCGCCTGCCGCGGGAGCGCGAACACGGCGGTGGAGGTGGATTGCGCCCGCTCAGGCTCGCTTGCGTGGTCGGCGTCCGTCTCGCCGGCCGACCACTTCTCCGGATCCGACAGGTGCGCGAGCAGGTGGTACATGGCTCACTCCTCCAGCGCCGCAGGGCGGGCGGATGATGATGTCCGGCGTGCAGGCGACCAGCCGTGAGGTCGCCGGCCCGAGCCCTTCTCAGCTTCGACCGCGTGACACGCTCAGCCGGCGAAGGTGCGGAAGTAGTCCTCCAGCCGGCGCGTGCCGTGCACGGGGGCGACGCAGTCCGCCACGCTCACCTCCGCGCCGAATGCGAGGAGCGCGGCCAGGCGGCGGTTGAACGGCTTCGCCACGACGGCCGCGCCGCGGAAGACGGCGGGAGGAACGCGCGTCAGCTTCGGCTCGCGGCCGAGGGCGCGGAAGGCCGTGCGCACGATCTCGGTGCGCGTGAAGGTCTCGGGGCCGCCGACGGCCACCTCGCGCGGACCGCCGGCCAGCGCGTCGGCGCAGACGATCGCCAGGTCGGCCTCGTGGATCGGGTTCGTGCGCGCCTCGCCGTCGCCGATCACCATCCCCCGCCCCTTCTTCGCCATCCTCGCGATCTCGCCGAAGAACGAGAAGAAGCCGGTCGGGCGGATGACGGCGTGCGCCATCCCCGAACCGGCCAGCTCGTCCACGAAGCGCTCGTGCGCGTCGGTGTACTCCAGGTGCCGCATCGCCCGGCCGCCGAACACGGAGACGTACACGCAGCGGCGCACGCCCGCCCCGCGCGCGGCCGCCAGCAGGTTGCGGTTGCCGCCCCAGTCCACCTCCAGCGGCCCGCGGCGATCGCGCAGGTTCGCCAGGTCCATCGACGCCCCAGCGCAGGAGAAGACCGCGTCCACCCCGGCGCACGCCTCCCGCAGCGACGCGGCGTCGAGCAGGTCGCCGCGGACGGCCGCGTCCACCCGGCCGGCCAGCCGCTCGGGGTGGCGCGAAAGCGCGCGCACCCGCCAGCCGCGCCGCCGCAACTCCTCCACCACGTGCCGCCCCAGCTGCCCCGACGCACCCGCCACCAGTACCCGCTCCATCCTCCGCCTCGCCGTAACTGGGTCCGATACGAAGACCGCCGCGCCTCTCGTGGGGAGGCACGGCGGCAATCTGCTCGCCCATGGATGACGGGGATGATAGGGAGACTTCCGCGTCGCCGTCACGAATCTCCCGACGACGACCGGGAAGAGCGTAGGAAGATCCCGGACCCCTCACCCTGGCGGCTGTCGCCG
>DASQLJ010000395.1:0-11382 GCA_035630095.1 Longimicrobium sp. | reverse complement strand
CACACCGTCGCCCGGGTGTCGCTGGGGACGCCGGGGGTGGCGCGGCTGGAAGACCCCGCCTTCGCCGACGAGCTGCAGGCGGTGCAGGACGAGGAGCGCCGCGGCGTCCTGCAGCGCACCGTCTCGAATCTCTCGTACGTGGGGCTGCAGCGGCTGCGCGGCGCGGGCGCCTTCGTGGTCCTCCTCGGCTTCAACTGGTGGGCGCCGCTGCTGCTGGCGGCCGCCTGGCAGCTCACCAACCTGGCCTACCTCAGGGGGACGGCGAAGAAGAGCGCGGACGGCGGCGGAATCGCGGAGATGCGGCGCGGCGAGTACCTGCGCACGCTGGCGCTGGAGGCGCCCGCCGCCAAGGAGGTGCGCGTCTTCGGCGCCGCCGGCTGGATCGTGGGGCGCTACGACGACGCCTGGTCGGGGGCGCTGCGGGTGCTCTGGGCCACGCGCCGCTCCAGCGGCCGGCTGGACCTGGCGGCGGTGGTGGCGCTGATCGCCGCGCACGCCGCCGTCCTGGGTGCGCTGGCGGCGGCCGCCGCCGGCGGCGAGCTGGGCGTGGCGGCGCTCCTGGTCTTCGCGCAGGCGGTGATCGCCATCGCCGACCTGGGGCTGGTGGGCGACTCGCAGTGGAACCTGAGCCGCTCGCTGGCGCTGGCGGAGCGGGTCGCCCGGCTGCGCGAGCGAGCGGGCGGCGCCCTCCTCCCCCGCGAGCGCTCCCCGCGCGCGGCGGCGAGGGGGAAGGTGGCGCTGCGGCTGGAGGGGGTCCGCTTCACCTACCCGGGGCGCGACACGCCCGCGCTGGACGGGCTCTCGCTGGAGGTCCCCGCCGGGCAGTCGCTCGCGATCGTCGGCGAGAACGGGGCGGGGAAGAGCACGCTGGTCAAGCTCGTCTGCGGGCTGTACGAGCCGCAGGGCGGGCGCGTGACCCTGGACGGCGCCGCGCCGCTCGGCGCGCGGGGGCGGGTGGGGGTCATCTTCCAGGACTTCGTCCGCTACCCGCTGGCGCTGCGGGAGAACGTGGGCTTCGGCCGCCTCGCGCTCCTCCACGACCAGCCGGCGCTGGAGGGCGCCCTGCGCGACGCGGGGGGCGGCGACCTCCCCGCGCGCCTCCCGGCGGGGTGGGACACCGTGCTCTCGAAGGAGTTCGAGGGCGGGTCCGACCTTTCGGGCGGGCAGTGGCAGCGCATCGCGCTGGCGCGCGCCCTGGCGGCCGTGCGCGGCGGCGCGGGGCTGCTGATCCTGGACGAGCCGACGGCCGCGCTGGACGTGCGGGCCGAGACGGAGCTCTTCGACCGCTTCCTCGAGCTCACCCGCGACGTGACGACCATCCTGGTCTCGCACCGCCTCTCCAGCGTGCGGCGCGCCGACCGCATCGTGGTGATCGAGGGCGGGCGGGTGGTGGAGGACGGGACGCACGACGCGCTGATGGCCGACGGGGGGCGCTACGCGGAGATGTTCTCGCTGCAGGCCGAGCGCTTCGCCGCCGCCCCCGCGGACGCCCCCGCACGGGAGGAGGTGGTGGATGCGTGAGCAGTGGCGCGCCCTGGTCCTGCTGGTGCGGACCGCCTGGCGCACCGACCCCCGGCGCAGCGCCGGGCTCCTGCTGGAGCCCGTCGGCTACCTGCGCTTCCCCCTCTTCGCCTGGTGCCTGAAGCTCCTGGCCGACGGGGCGGCGCGCGGGGACACCCGCCTCCTGGCGTGGGGCGCCGGGGGGATCGCGGCCACGCGGGTGCTCTGGTTCGTGGGGACGTGGACGGGGAGCAAGATCCGCGTGCGCCTCTCCGAGGCGGTGGGCTTCGCCCTGGACCGCGAGGTCGCCGCGCTCTCCGCCTCCCTCCCCGGGCTGGAGCACCACGAGCGCGCGGACGTCCAGGACCGGCTGGAGCTGCTGCGGCAGGGCCAAGCCGTGCTCGGCTACGCGCTGAGCGCCGTCATCAACGCCGCGAACGCCGTCGTGGCCGGGGTGGGGACGCTGGTCGCCCTCGCCTTCGCCACCCCGTGGCTCCTCCTCCTGGTCCCCTTCGCCCTCCCGGTCTTCCCGATCGCCGCCGTGCAGCAGCGCTGGCTCGCCGAGGCGGAGGCGCGCTCGGGGGCGCCCGCGCGCCGGGCCCGCCACCTCCAGCGGCTCACCGTGGACCGCAACGCGGGGATGGAGCTGCGGGTGTTCGGGGTGGAGCACGAGGTGCTGGACCGCTTCTGCGCGAGCAGGCGCGAGTGGCGGGGCCTCAGGCTGGCCGTCAACCGCCGCGTGGCGCTGCTCACCTTCGCCGGCGACCTCCTCTTCTGGGCCGGCTTCGGCGGCGCGGTGGCGCTCATGCTCTGGCGCGCCGGCCGCGGCCTGGCCACCACGGGCGACGTGGTGATGGCCGTCTACCTGGGCCAGCAGGTGCGCGCCAGCGTGCTGGCCCCCGTGCAGCGCGTGGCCGGGCTGGGCGAGGCGCTGCGCGCGGCCGGGCGCCTCCTCTGGCTGCGCGACTACGCCGCCGGAGCGGGGGCGCGGCCGGGCGAGCGCCCCGCGCCCGCGCGGCTGGCGGACGGCATCGTCTTCGAGAACGTCTCCTTCCGCTACCCCGGCACCGAGCGCTGGGCGTTGCGCCACGTCTCCCTCCGCATCCCCGCCGGGAGCGTGCTCGCCCTGGTCGGCGAGAACGGGGCGGGGAAGACGTCGCTGGTCAAGCTGCTGGCGCGGATGTACGAGCCCACCGAAGGGCGCATCCTGGTGGACGGGGTGGACCTGGCGGAGATCGACGTGGAGGCGTGGCGCGCCCGTCTCTCCGCCGCCTTCCAGGACTTCGCCCGCTTCGAGCTCCCCGCCCAGCACGCGGTGGGGATCGGCGACCTCGCCCGGCTCGACGACCGCGCGGCCGTGGTGGGTGCGCTGGAGCGCGCCGGGGCGGCGGACGTGCTGGGGACGCTGCCGGCGGGAACCCGGACGCAGCTGGGCGGGCGCTGGGGCGGCGTGGACCTCTCCACCGGGCAATGGCAGAAGCTGGCGCTGGGGCGCGCGCTGATGCGCTGCGACCCGCTGGTCGTCTTCTTCGACGAGCCCACCGCCAGCCTGGATGCGCTGGCGGAGCACGCGCTCTTCGGGCGCTACGCCCGCGAGGCGCGCAGCGGGTCGGGGCGCGGCGCCGTGACCGTGCTGATCTCGCACCGCTTCAGCACCGTTCGGGGCGCGGACCTGATCCTGGTGATGGACGACGGCCGGGTGACCGAGCTGGGCGCGCACGACGAGCTGCTCCAGCGTGAAGGGCTGTACGCCGAGCTGTACCTCCTCCAGGCGCGGGCCTATGCGTGACCTCTCCTTCGAGCGCGCCGTGCGCTTCGCCGCGGAGCTCGTCCGCATCCCCTCGCTCCCCGGCGACGAGGGCGCCGTGGCGCGGCGGATCGTGGACGAGCTGCGGGGGCTGGAGTTCGACGAGGCGTGCACCGACCGCGCGGGGAACGTCGTCGCCCGCGTCGCCGGCACGGGCGGCGCCCCGGCGGTGATGCTCTCCTCCCACATGGACGTGGTGGACGCGGGCGACCCCGCGGGGTGGGAGCACGACCCCTGGGGGGGCGTGGTGGCCGACGGGTGCCTGCACGGGCGCGGGGCCGTGGACGTCAAGGGCCCGCTGGCGCTCCAGGTGTACGCCGCCGCCCGCTTCGTGGAGGAGCGCCCCGCGGGCGACGTGCGGATGATCTTCTCCGTCTACGAGGAGAAGGGCGGCTGGGGGATGATGCACCACATGGAGACGCTCCCGGAGCGCCCCGGCGCCGTGATCCTGGCCGAGGCCACGGGGTGCGACCTGTGCACCGGCCACCGCGGCCACGCCGAGCTGGCGGTGGAGCTCCATGGCCGGGCCGCGCACGCCAGCGCCCCCGAGCACGGGCGCAACCCCAACCTCCTCCTCCCCCACGTCCTGCTGGCGCTGGACGAGCTGTCGCGGGCGCAGCCCGTGGACCCCGTCCTGGGGCGGGCCACGCTCACGCCCACGGTGCTGGAGTGCTGGCCGAAGAGCGGGAACGTGATCCCCGAGCGCATCCGCCTGACGCTGGACATGCGCGTCCTCCCGGGGTGGGACGAGGCGCGCGCGGTGGAGGAGCTCCGCGCGCTGCTGGCCGCGCGGGTCCCGGCCGGCGACGGGGTACGCGTGGAGGTCCTCCCCGGCCTCGTCGTCCACCGCGCCTGGACCGGGTGGGAGGACGAGCACAGCAACTTCACCCCCGGCTACCTCCTCCCCGACCGGCACCCCGTGGTGGAGGCGGCCGCCGGGGCGATCGGCGCGGCCACGGGGCGCACGCCCGCCATCCGCCAGTGGAAGTTCGGCACCGACGGCGGGCACAGCTGCGGCACCCACGGCATCCCCACCGTCGGCTTCGCGCCCGGGGAGGAGAGCCTGGCGCACACCAGCCGTGAGCGGCTGGAGCTGGCCCAGGCCCGCCGCGCCTTCGACGCCTACCCCGCCCTCATCCGCGGCATCCAGTCGGCGCTGGCGGGGGCGCGGGGGATTCGCGTGCGGGGCGTGCGCCCGCTCCGCCGCCCCGATCCGTACGCCCTCCGCCCCGCGGGGGGGAGATCCATCCAGCCCCTCGAAGGAGAGAGGTAGATGTACACGATCGCCCTGGTGAACCTGCCGCTGGCCAACCTGTCCATGCCGTCGCTCGCCCTCACCCTGCTCCGCTCGGCGGTGCGGAAGGAGCTGGCGGGCCGGGCGCAGGCCGACGTCCACTACCTGCACCACGACTTCGCCCACTACCTGGGGCTCCCCGCGTACGACGAGCTGATGTCGTTCGCGCACCACCCCAGCGGGCTGGGCGACTGGCTCTTCCGCCCCGCGGCCTTCCCCGGCGCGCCGGCCAACGACGACGCCTACTTCCGGCGCTACTACCCCCAGAACCGGGTGATCCGCGAGCTGGTGCTGCAGAAGCGCGCCGGGGTGGTGGCGCACTTCGAGGAGATGATCGACCGCTACGGGCTGGACCGCGTGGACCTGGTCGGCCTGACCTCGATGTTCTCGCAGAACGTGGCCTGCCTGGCCATGGCGCGGCTGCTGAAGGCGCGCAACCCGAAGCTGGTGGTGGCGATGGGCGGCGCCAACTGCGAGGGGGTGATGGGGCGCACCCTGGTCGACCACGCCGGGGACGTGGACTTCGTCTTCTCGGGCCCCTCGCTGATCAGCTTCCCCGCGCTGGTGGCCCGGCTGATGGAGGGGGACACCGAGGGGGTGCACCGCATGGACGGGGTCTTCTCGCGGCGGAACCGGTGCCGCGACCACGCGGGGTGCGGCGTGCAGCCGGTGGTGCAGCCGGGCGGCCCGCCCGCGGTGGGCTCCATCGGCCCCGAGAATGACATCAACGAGCTGGTCGAGTTCGAGTACGAGCCGTTCCTCGACCGCTACGAGCGCTATTTCCCCGGCCGCGCCAGGCCGTATCTCCTTTACGAGACCTCGCGCGGGTGCTGGTGGGGCGAAAAGGCGCACTGCACCTTCTGCGGCCTGAACGGCTCCACCATCAGCTACCGCTCGATGCGCCCCGAGGTCGCCTTCAGGGTCTTCAACGACCTGTTCCAGCACGCGCCGCGGATCAGCGAGCTGCAGAACGTGGACAACATCCTCCCCAGGAGCTACTTCGCCGACGTCCTCCCCTTCCTCGACACGCCGGAGGGGTGCTCGCTCTTCTACGAGGTGAAGGCCGACCTGGGCGAGGACGAGTTCCGCGTCCTGGCCCGCGCGCGCGTGCTGCGCATCCAGCCGGGGATCGAGGCGCTCGCCACCTCCACCCTCAAGCTGATGCGCAAGGGGACCTCGGCGTTCCAGAACCTGGGCTTCCTGATCAACGCCCGCCGCTACGGGATCCGCCCCGACTGGAACCTGCTGATCGGCTTCCCGGGCGAGGAGATCGAGGTGTACGAGAAGTACGAGCGGGAGCTGCACCTGCTCACCCACCTCCACCCGCCGACAGGGGTGTTCCCGGTCCGCTTCGACCGCTTCAGCCCCTACCACGAGGAGGCCGAGGCCTACGGGCTGGAGCTGGCGCCGCTCGACTGGTACGCCTTCACCTACCCGTGGCCCGACGAGGCGCTGACGGACCTGGCCTACTACTTCTCCGACCAGAACTACCTGGCGCCGTACGCGCTGCACGCCGCGCGCATGGTGGGTCCGCTGCGCGCGAAGGTGGACGCGTGGAAGGCGCTGTGGTTCGGCGGCGGCGCGCGCCCCGAGCTGCGGCTGGAGGAGCGCGGCGGTGAGGCGTTCGTCTTCGACTCGCGCTCGGGCGAGCCGCGCGAGCACCCGCTCACGGACGACGAGCGCGGCGTGCTGGAGGGGCTGGCCACGGCCCGGAAGCCGGCCAGCCTGGCGAAGGAGCTCCCGCACCTGGACGTGGACGCCGTCCTCGGGCGGCTGCTGGAGCGCGGGCTCGTCTTCCACGAGGGCGAGCGCTACATGAGCCTGGTCGTCCCCCCCGTGCGGCCGCTCGCCGTCCCCCTGCCGCGGACGGACTTCGCCGCGGCCGCCGCGTAGGCGCGGGGGGGGAGGCGGCGGATGCGGCTCGAGGTGGACGGCGGCGCGCAGATGCGAGCCGCGCCCCCTCATCGACGTACCAACGGATGGCAGTCGAATGGAAACGCCGTGCCAGGACCTCCGCCGCTCCCCGCGCACGCTGCGCCGCGCCCCCCGTCTTCGCGGTGGTGGCGGTGCCCGCCCCGGCGCCGGGGACCGGGCCGAGCACGGCCATCGTCAGCGCGGCCGACGGCCCCCTCCCCTTCCGCGGCCCCGGCTCGCCGGTGCGCCCGGGCCAGGTGCACCCCGGGAAGGCGACGGAGACGAGCGGGTCCGGCCGCGGATCCACCCGATCACGCGGGAACACGTTCGGGAGCGGAAAGCCCCCGGGTACGCGGACATACGTCGCCAGCAGCTCCTCCGGGCGGGCGTCGACGGGGTCGCGCCCGGGCTCATCCGGCGCGTGCGGGAAGCGGGCTTGCCCGCGCCCTCCCCCGACGAACTGGTCGGGATGAAAGTCCACGGCATCGGTCCGGAGCTCGACGAGCCGGCGTTCGCGCCCGGCCGCTGAGCGGTCTCCGCAGATCACGGCCACCCACACCAGAGAAGACGATGCGCCCACTCATCCCCCGACCGGGAACGCTCCTCGCCCTCGTGGTGGCGGCGTGTCATGCGCCGGTCGCCTCCGCCGCGCAGGGGCGTCCCGCGGGCGAGGCCGCGCCGGAGCGGACGGCGCCCGTGGCGAACGCGGCCGCGCGCTCCGGCCCCATCCGGCTGGACGGCCGGCTGGAGGAACCCGACTGGGCCGCGGCGGTGCCGGCGACGGAGTTCACCCAGCAGCGCCCGAACGAAGGCGCGCCGGCGTCGGAGCGAACCGAGGTCCGGTTCCTCCATGACGACGACGCGCTGTACATCGGCGCGCGCATGTACGATTCGCTCGGCCCCGCCGGCGTGACGCGCCGGCTGGCCCGCCGCGACCAGGACGCGCAGAGCGACTTCCTGCGGATCGACTTCGACACCTACCGCGACCGGCTGCACTCGGTGGAGTTCGACGTGAACCCCGCCGGCTGGCGGGGCGACGCGGCGGGGAGCGACAGGTCGTGGGACCCGGTGTGGGAGGCCGCCACGCAGGTGGACTCGCTGGGTTGGACCGCGGAGATCCGCATCCCCTTCAGCCAGCTGCGCTTCTCGCGCGACTCCGTGCAGGCGTGGGGGCTGAACCTCACGCGCTTCATCCAGCGCAAGCAGGAGCGCGCGCTCTGGTCGTTCTGGCGGCAGAACGAGCCGGGGGGACCCAGCTTCTTCGGCGAGCTGACGGGGCTGCGATTTCGCAGCCAGCCGCAGCGCGTGCAGCTGCTTCCCTACGCGGTCGCCCGCACGGAGCGTTTTTCGTCCGGGAACCCCGAGAGCCCGTTCTACGACCCCAGCTCCACCGGCCTCCGCTTTGGCGGCGACCTGAAGTACCTGCTGACCAGCAACCTGACGCTTTCGGCCACCGTCAACCCCGACTTCGGCCAGGTGGAGGTGGACCCGGCGGTGGTGAACCTTTCCGCGTACGAGACCTTCTTCCCCGAGCAGCGCCCCTTCTTCGTGGAGGGAAGCAGCCTCTTCGGCTTCGGCCAGCCGGGGTGCAACATCAACTGCCCCCTGGGGTTGAGCCTCTTCTACTCCCGGCGGGTGGGGCGCAGCCCGCAGGCCGCCCTGCTGGCCGCGGCGGCGGGCCCGTACGCCGACATCCCCGAGAACACGACCCTCCTGGGCGCCGCCAAGCTCACCGGGCGCACGGCGTCGGGGTGGACCGTGGGGGTGCTGGACGCGGTGACCCGGCGCGAGGTGGCGGAGGTGGCCACCGCCGGCGGCAGCCGGGTACGGCAGCCGGTGGAGCCGCTCACCAACAGCTTCGCGGGGCGGGTGCGGCGCGAGCTGCGGGACGGGAACCTGGTGGTGGGGGGGATGCTCACCTCGGTGAACCGCGACCTCGACGGCCCGGGGCTCTCCTCGCTCCTCCCGCGGAGGGCGCAGACGGCCGGGGTCGACGCGGAGTACACCTGGGGGCGGCGCACCTACCGCCTCTACGCCGCGCTCGCCGCCTCGCGGGTGTCGGGCGACTCCGGCGCCATCCGGCGCCTCCAGCGCTCCAGCGCCCGCTACCTGCAGCGCCCCGACCTGGAGTACGACGCGTACGACCCCTCGGCCACGACGCTGGGCGGATACGGGGTCATCGCGCGGCTGGCGAAGCAGGGCGGGAACTGGCTCTGGGACCTGAACGCCGCCTCGGTGAGCCCGGGATTCGAGACCAACGACATGGGCTACCAGACCAGCGCCGACTGGCGGTGGCTCAACGGCACGCTCGGGCGGCGCTTCACGACCCCCACCCGCGGCTACCGGACGCTGCAGGTGATGGCCGGCGCGCAGCAGTACTGGAACCACGACGGCGACGTGACCCGGCGCGAGGTAACCGGGGTCGCCAACGTCGAGCTGCCGAACTACTGGAACACCTCGCTCCTCCTCTCCAGGACCTTTGCAGCCCTCTCCGACCGGCTGGCGCGGGGAGGGCCGGTGCTGGGGCAGCCGGGAAACACGTCCGCGGTCTTCAGCCTCTCGACCGACGGAAGGAAGCCCGTGGCCCTCCGCGCCAACCTGAGCGGTTCCAGGAGCGACGAGGGCAGCTCGAGCCTTTCCGCGTCGCTCAACGCGACCATCCGCCCGGCTTCGAACGTCGCCCTGACCCTGGGTCCGGGCTTTCTGCGCGCGAACAGCAAGGCGCAGTACGTCACCTCGGTGGCGGACCCGAGCGCGACGGCGTTCCACGGACGGCGCTACGTCTTTTCGCACCTGGACCAGAAGCAGGTGTTCATGACGACGCGGGCGAGCGTGACCTTCACGCCTGACCTTTCCCTGGAGCTCTTCGCCCAGCCGCTGCTGGCGAGCGCGGACTACCACAACTTCGAGGAGTTCGCCGCCCCCCGCGGCCGCACGAAGCACGTCTACGGCCGCGATGCCGGGACGATCACGGAGACCGGGTCCGGCGCCGACCTCCGCTACGTGATCGATCCGGACGCGACGGGACCCGCCCCGGCCTTCACGCTGTCGAACCCCGATTTCAACCTGCGCAGCCTGCGCGGCACGGGCGTGCTGCGCTGGGAGTGGCGGCCGGGCTCCACCGCCTACCTGGTGTGGACGCAGACCCGGAGCGGCCTGGCGCGCGTGGGCGACTTCGACTTCGGCCGCGACCGCGGCGCGCTCTTCGACACCCCCGCCGACAACATCTTCCTGCTGAAGGTGAGCTACTGGGTGGGCCTGTAGAGGCGATGGAATCCGGAAAGGAAGGAGCCTCATGCCAGATCCGGCTGAACACTTACTGCAACAACGGCGTCACACGGAGTTGATATGAGAAGGCCGACCCCCGCCGGTCTCGGGGTCACGTTAACGGAGAAGACCGGAGGCACGGAGAACTTCATTGCGGTTCCTCCGTTTCCCTCCGTTCTTGCTCACGCCGCAACCGGGGGCGTCCGCGGCTGGCTGAAGACATCGCCGGGGCACGGCACCGAGGCTGGAGAGTCCGCTCTTCATCCTGCGGCACCCCGGTGGTGCCCCTCTGCAGATGGCCTGGGGCGGGAGGGTCGTGGGCGTGAACGCTAACGGCACCCGCGGGGCGATGATGGACTCCGGCAATCGCTCCTTGTCCTCGCCGGCTACCCGCTGGTCGGGTCGGGCCCGTACACCGACCGTGACCGGGAGGTCTTCCGGAAGTTCCTCCGGCTGCTGGGCGGCCCCGCGTGCCGCGTCGTTCTCACGTTGTTCGACGCGCTGAAGGAGGCCGATCCTGCCGTCGCAGACTTGGTAGAGCGCATGATAGACTTCGAACCCGGCGCCCGGCTGCGTGAGCTCGCGGACGTCAACACTTCGAACAGCGCCGTCTACGGCCTCGTCCGCGAGCACGAGAGCGGCGACCTGGAACGCCTGCTTGCCGCCCGCGGCAACCTCCCCGGACCGGGGTCGATGGGTCCCGTTTCGTCACCGCGGAATCACGGTGAGTGCCGTGTCGAAGCGCACTTCCAGAACGAGGACGGATACAGTTATGCGCACGGACGATGTCATCGAGATGTATTCGCGCTATCCGTATCCCAGCCCCGCCATCGGTGGGAGTTTGGCGTACGACGTCGCGAGCCTGTTCTCGCTGCTGTGCGGGAACGACGCACTGGAGGGAAGGTCTGTCCTGGACGCGGGGTGCGGCACGGGTCAGCGGGTGGTGGGGTTCGCACACCGCTACCCCGGCGCCCGGGTGCATGGAATCGACGCGGCGGAAGCGTCTCTCCACGTGGCGCGCGAACTGGCAGAGCGGCACGAAGTGCGGAACGTGGCCTTCAGTCGGCAGGACATCATGCGCCTCGAGATGGAGGAGAAGTTCGATTTCATCATCTCCACGGGCGTGGTGCACCACCTGGAAGATCCGCGTCGGGGACTGCACAACCTCTGCCGGCATCTGGCGGCTGACGGCGTGATCTGCATCTGGCACTACCATCCCTTCGGTGAACAGGACCGCCTGTTGAGCCGAGAACTGCTCCTCACCCTGTGGGGCGAGTACCGCTCGGACCTCGCCCGGGGACAGCGGCTCATGGAGCAGTTGCAGCTACGGCTCGTTCCGGGCCGGTATGGACATGGAGTCGAAGCCGCACCGCCGGAGTCCCGGCGTGCCCGGCTCTCTGCCGACGCAGATGCGTTCATGCACCCCATCGTCAACGCGTACCGCTTTGGTGAGGCCATGGCGATGTTCCGCGAAAGCGGCGTAGAATGGGTTGCGGTGAACGGAATCAATACACCGGCAGCCACGAAGCTCATCGACCTGGAGGGTGTGGAGGAGATCGCCGGGGATGGTTGCCTGCGCTCCGCAGACCTGTTCCAGGCG
>DASQLJ010000394.1:0-6893 GCA_035630095.1 Longimicrobium sp. | reverse complement strand
GCGGATGCGGTTGCTCCAGTCCTCGAAGCTGTTCCACTCGCCCGACACCTTGTAGCCCCAGCGCTCGCCCACGGTGCCCGCCCAGCGGGCCTGGATGTCGGCGTAGCTGCGGTTGCCGCCGGTCACCTCGAACTGCAGCCCCGGGTACTCGCGCGGGTCCTTGGTCTGCAGCGTGAGCACGCCGTTGCTGGCGTCGGCGCCGTAGAGCGCGCTGCCGGGGCCCACGATCACCTCGATGCCGGCCAGGTCGATCTTGGGGATCGGGCTGAAGCCGCCCACCGGGAGGCCGTTCTCGGGAAGCACGGCGATGCGGCCGTCTTCCAGCATCAGCATGCGGTTGTTGAACGACGAGTTGAAGCCGCGGGCGTTGATCGCCACCGACGTCATCCCCACCTGCACGAAGTCGAGCCCGGTCGCCTGCTTGAGCGCGCCCACGAAGGCGTTCCCCGGCGTCTCGGCGAGCTGGGCGGCGGTCACGCGGGTGATGGTCGCCGGCGCCTCGGAGCGGCGCTCGGCGCGGCGCGACGCCGACACCACCATGGCGTCGAGCTCCACGTTCGACTCGACCAGCCGCACGGAGACGAGCGTCTCCTCGCCCGGCCGCACGGTCACGTCCTGCGTGTGGGCCACGAAGCCGGCGCGCGACACGCGCAGGCGAAGCACGCCCTGCGGCAGGCCGGCCAGGTTGAACTGCCCGAGGGCGTTAGTGATGGTGCCGTAGCGCGTGCCGGTGATGGCGACCGCCGCCGCCGACACCGCGCTGCCGTCGGGGCCGGCCACGGTGCCCCTCACCGATCCGGTCTGTGCCGTCGCGAACCCGGGCAGGAGCGCCAGGGCCGCGGCCAGGAGGAGTGTGCGCCAGGGGAGGCGCCGGGTGCCGCTGCTGCTCATGGAAGGGTCTCCCATGTGGTTGGGACAGGTGTGCGCCGCGGTCGCGTGCGCACGGTGAGACTTCGCCGCTCGCGGTCCTTTTTCGAAGGCGACCGCGGTTCCTGGTCTTCGCATCACGCCGCCCGGGCCGATGTCGCGTCCGGGGAAGTGTTGAGTGCCGAGTGCTGGTGCCGGCGTTCCAGCGTTGGATTCAACCCACCGTCATCGCCTCCGTCTTCGCTTCTTCCGAGGACTCGCCGCCGATCCGGCCTTCGGGGACCATGACCACCGCTTCGCCGTCGATCACCGTCTCGCCGTGGTGGTTGGCGACGGTGGTGGTGAGGCGCACACGACGCTTGGGGGCGATCACCTCGGCCACCTCGACCCGCGCGGTCACCGTGTCGCCGATGCGCACGGGGCGCACGAAGCGCAGGTTCTGCGAGAGGTAGATGGTGCCCGGCCCGGGGAGCCGCATCGCCAGCACGGTGCTGATGAAGCCGGCCGAGAGCAGCCCGTGCGCGATGCGCCCGCCGAACATCCCCTTCGCCGCCTCCACCTCGTCCACGTGGGCGGGGTTGAAGTCGCCCGTGATGCCGGCGAACAGCACCACGTCGGTCTCCGTCACCGTCTTGGTGAACTCCGCCGTCTGCCCCACCGCGATCTGGATCGTCATCCCCATCCGTCGTTTCGGTTCGTCGAGCCGCCTGCCGCTCATCCCCCGGCGATAGATCCTTCGGCCTGCCGGGCGTTTCGCTGCTGAAGGCAGCCGTGGCCGGCCTCAGGATGGCATCACGGGTTCTGTGTCACGGTCCCCCACGTCGGCCGAGACGGGCTGAGTCGCGCGCGCCATCACGTCGGCGGCACCCCGGCCGGTAGTCCGCGAAGGCGCACTTCGCGTGGCCGTTGCAGCGAATTCATTCGCCCGCCCACCTCATCCACCGACGATCTCCACCTCATCCCTGGGCACTGGGCACCTGGACCTGGGCACTCCCTCACACCGACATCACCAGCCTCACATCCGGATCGATCTGCTCCGCCGCCCGGGCGCGCGTCGCCCAGCTCACCGCGAAGAAGACGAGGATGGAGAGGACCAGCGAGAGGCCGCTGACCGTGACGCCCGTGGGGAAGCTGTAGACGTTGAAGTAGGCCATCGTCTCGAACGCCAGCGTCACCGCCATCCCCACGCTGATGGACGCGATGGCGCCCTGGCGGGTGGCGCCCTCCCAGTTCAGCCCGAACCCGAGCGCGGGGACGATGGTGGAGGCGAACAGCCCCCAGCCGAAGATCCCCAGGAACGCCACCAGCGCCCCGGGCAGCATCGCCAGCGCCGCCGCGGCCACCGAGATGGCCACCGTGGCGATGCGGCCCCAGCGCAGCTCGTTCTTCGTGCGCATCCCCAGCGCGACGGGGATGTCGTGCGTGACCGCCGCGGCGCCGATGCTCATGAACGAGTTGACGGTGCTCATGATGGCCGCCGCCACGCCGCTGAACACCAGCGCCGCCAGCAGCACGGGGGTGAAGCGCAGCAGGAAGATCGGCGTCGCGTCGTCGGGGTTCGCCAGCGCCGGGAGCTGGCCCTTCACCACCAGCGCCTTCACCGCCACGCCCACGCCGAAGTACAGCAGCATGGTGAGCAGCAGCGCGCAGGTCACCAGCAGCGGGTACCACTTGAGGCGGCGCGGGTCGCGCAGCATGTAGAACTTGTGGATCACGTGCGGCTGGCCCATCGAGCCCACGCCGAAGACGAAGAAGAGAGACAGCGCCGCGCCGGGGCCCATCGTTCCGAAGGGGCCCAGGAACGCGGGGTCGGCGGCCATGAGCGTGCGCGAGATCCCGCCCATCCCCCCGCCCACCTTGAGCGTGAAGAGGAAGACCAGCACCGAGGCGACCGCCATCAGCGTCCCCTGGAAGACGTCGGTGTAGACGCCGGCCAGGATCCCGCCGGCCACCGAGTAGCCCAGCACCACCGCCATCCCGATCCACACCCCCGTGCGCAGCCCGGTGCCGAAGATCGAGTCGATCACCAGCCCCAGGGCGAGGAGGTTGGTGGCCATGTACCCGATCACCGCGATCAGGATGGCCACCCCCGACAGCCCCTGCGCCAGCGGCGAGCGGTAGCGCGCCCCGATCGCGTCGGGCACGGTGATCAGCCCGCGCACCTCGCCCAGCAGGCGCATCCGCTTGGCCAGCACCCAGCTGGTCATCGACGCGGTGACGGCCGCGGGGAGGACCAGGTACATCGCCCCCAGCCCGCCGCGGTACACCAGCCCCGGCCCGCCGATGAAGGCGAAGCCCGACAGCGTGGCCGACATGGCCGCCAGTGTCAGGGCGATCAGCCCGATCCCCTCGCCGGCCACGAAGAAGTCGCTGGCCGTGCGGGTGCGCCGCGTGGCCCAGGCGCCGATCGCCGCCACGATGACGAAGTAGACGACCGCCACGGCCACGATCGCCGGCTGCGCCAGCTTGGGCATGGCGCCGGTCTGCAGGAGGGCGAGCGTCACCGGGCCTCCGCGGGAACGGGGGGGGCGGCGTTCGCGTCTGCGTGCGGCGGCGTGCCGGCGCCGGCCCGCAGCGCCTTCGCGGCGGCGCGGACGCGCTCGAGGTCGTCTTCGCTCAGCGTCATGTCGTCGAAGGTCAGGGCGTAGGCCACGGGAAGCACCAGCAGCGGCAGCAGCCCGATGCCGATCAGCACGATGGCGGCGCGCAGCGGGAGCCCCAGGAAGAGCGGGGAAGCGGCCGTCTCCGCCGGCAGCGCCATGACCGCGCAGAAGCCGCCGGCGAGGACCACGAAGACGAAGGCGAACGACCACTTGAGCCGGCCGACCCCCTTCCCTTCGCGTACCGCGCCCAGCGCCATCGACGCCACCATCACCGTGGCGCTGCCGATGCCCAGGGCCCACGCGGCCCACCCGGGCGGCGGGCCGGGGAGGAAGGCGCTGCCGTACGCGGCGGCGATGGCAAGGGTGCCGGCCAGCAGGCCGGCCAGTGCGGTGCGTCGGGTCATTCGCTTGCCTGGTAGAGTGCGTCCAGCTCGCCGCGGAACTTCTCGGCCACCACGCCGCGGCGAAGCTTGAGCGTGGGCGTCAGGTCTCCGTCCTCGGCCGTGAGCTCGCGGGCGATCACCACGAAGCGGCGGATCTGCTCGGTGCGGCTGAGGCCGGCGTTCACCCGGTCCACCGCCGCCTGCACGTGCGTGAGCAGCTCGGGGTGCACCACCACCGCGTCGCCGTTCACCGCGTGCTCGTCGCGCAGGCGGCGCAGCATGGTGGGGCGGATGGCGATCAGCGCGGAGATGAACTTCTGCCCCTCGCCGTAGAGCATGGCCTGGCCGATGTAGGGGTCCTGCGCGAGCGCCGTCTCGATCGGGAGCGGGGCCACCTTCTTCCCCGTGCTCAGCGCGATCAGCTCCTTCTTGCGCCCGGTCACCCGCAGCGAGCCGTCGTCGCGCAGCTCGCCCAGGTCGCCGGTCAGCAGCCACCCGTCGGGGGTGAAGGTGGCCCGCGTCTCCTCCGGCCGGCCGTGGTAGCCGGTGAAGGTGAGCTCGCCGCGCCGCACCAGGATCTCGCCGTCCTCCGCGATGCGCAGCTCGGTGCCCGGCATGGCGGGGCCGGCGCTGTCGAAGCGGTAGGCGTCGGGGCGGTTCATCGCCACGCACAGGTGCTCGGTGAGCCCGTAGGCGCCCAGGACGGTGATCCCCAGCGCGTCCAGGTACTCCGCCACCTCGGCCGGCAGCGCCGCGCCGCCGCTGGTGGCCCGCCGCACCCGCCCGCCGAAGAGCCGCCGCGCGCGCTCGAAGAGCGGCGCCCCCACCTCGCGCCACTCCCCCTCCAGCGTCGGCGGGACGAACTGCCGCGCCTGCACCAGCCTGGAGCGCGTGGTGCCGAGCTGGACCACGCGGTCCCACGCCGCCCGCTCGTCGCCGCTCGCGGCCAGGTGCTCGGCGTGCAGCGCCTCGTACGCCTTCTCGTAGAAGCGGGGGAGCCCGCCGAACAGCGTGGGCGCGTACGCGTGCGCCGCCGGCCAGATGCGCGCGTGGTCGGGCACCAGCGCCGCCTCCACGCCAGCGTGGATGCGGGTGTAGAGGCCGAAGATGCGCTCCGCCGCGTGGCAGAAGGGGAGGAACGAGAGCGTGGTGTCGGTCTCGCGCAGCCCCAGCGACTCGGCGATCGACGCGGCCGAGGCCAGCAGGTAGCGGTGCGAGATCTCGGCGCCCTTGGGCTCGCCGGTGCTGCCGGAGGTGTAGATCAGGATCGCCGTGTCGTCCGGGGAGGCGGCGGCGACGCGGCGGTCGATCTCGGCGGATGCGGCGTCCAGCGACGCCTCGCCGTGCGACAGCCAGGCGTCCCACGGCACCACGTCGTCGTCGAAGGCGTCGTCCGCCACGATGCGGCGGAGCGCGGGGAGCCCGGGGCGCACGGCGAGCGCCTTGGCGAGCTGGTCGTGCGTGTCCACCACCAGCACGGCCGCGCCGCAGTCGGCCACGATCTGCCGCACCTGGCCGGGGGCGCTGGTGGGGTAGATGCCCACCGAGACGCCGCCCGCCAGCAGCACGCCCAGGTCCGCGATCGGCCAGAGCGTGCCGGTGCCGGCGAGGATCGCGACGGTGTCTCCCGGCCGCAGCCCGTCCGCCACGAGCGCGGCGGCGAAGCGGCGGGCGGCGGCGGCCCACCCGCCCCAGGTGAGCGCGGCGTCCGCGGGGGCGCCGCCGGCGGCCAGGGTGCGGTAGGCGACCCGGTCGGGGTGGCGCGCGGCGCGGGCCAGGAAGGCGCGGGCGGCGGTGGTCATGCGCCGCTCCGGCGCGGGTTCCAGCGCAGCGCCACGCACCCCATCGACAGCCCCGCCCCCGAGCCCGTCATCAGCACCAGGTCGCCCGGGCTGAGCCGACCCGCCGCCGCCGCGTCGTCCAGCGCCATCGGCAGGCAGGCGGAGCCGGTGTAGCCCCACTTGCCCATCACCGTGTGGGCTTTGGACATGGGGACGTCCAGCCGCGCCATCACCATCTCGATCGTCGAGCGATTCACCTGCGTCCACAGCCACAGATCGACATCCTCCACCGTCGCGCCGATGCGGCCCAGGACGGAGCGGGCGATGCGCGGCCACCCTTCCTCGTTCACTTCCTTGGGATACTTCGTGACGAAGCGGAGGCGGTTGCGAGTGCCGTCGTTCAGCACGTCCACGGTGATCGGCTCGGCGGTGCCGCCGGCGAACACGCCCATCCCCGGCGCCAGCGACCCGTCGGCGTACAGCTCGCTGGCGAGGATCCCGGGCTCGTCCGCCAGCTCCAGCGCCACCGCGCCCGCGCCGTCGGCGAAAATGGTCACCGTCTTCTTGTCCGCGGGATCGAGGTACTTCGACATGGCGTAGACGGCGACGACGAGAACGCGCTCGTAGCGCTCGTCGGCGCGGATGTACTTCCACGCGGCGTCGAGCGCGGTGGCGAAGCCGGCGCAGGCGCTGTTCACGTCGAAGGTCCCCGCCGTGTTGCGCATCCCCAGCCGCCCGTGCAGGACGGAGGAGGTGGCGGGGGAGACGTATTCCGGCGTGTCGGTGGAGACGATCAGCAGGTCCACGTCCTCCACGCCCAGCCCCGAGTCCGCCAGGGCGGCGCGGGCGGCCTGCTCCGCCAGGTCGGCGGTGGACTCGCCGGGCGCGCACCAGCGCCGCTCGCGGATCCCCAGCGTGCCGGTGACGAACGCATCGATGTCTTCGCCCAGCGCGGCCGACAGCTCCGCGTTCGCGACGACGCGCGCGGGGACGAAGGAGCCGGTGCCGGTGATGGTGGCGTGGCGCATGGACGGCAAGAAAAACGGGTACGTGAGTGCGAAAAGACGGGTGCGCGAGTGCGTTTCGGACTTCGGTGGATCCTCAGCCGTTGCCGGCTGTGCCCTGTTCCCCTGTCCATTCCGCCGGCGGGGCGGTGGTGCCGCGGCGCACCAGGCGCACGGGGAGCGGCTTGCCCGGCTTGGTGCTGACCTCCTGGCCCTCGAGCTGGCGCAGGAGGAGGCGGGCGGCGCGGGCGCCCA
>DASQLJ010000393.1:0-15480 GCA_035630095.1 Longimicrobium sp. | reverse complement strand
GTCGGCGCATGCGGCGGCGGCCCCCTCCCCCCGGCCCCATAGGCGCTAACTTAAGCCTAACCACTGTACCACAAATGAGTTACACGCATATGCACAGCACCAAACAGCGTGTCGCACCGCGAAAACTCTAACAGTCGAGTTCAGGAAAAACTTGGCGTCGACTGTTGGCGAACTCATTCACACTGCATCGTCCAGCTCATTTTGCGCCACTGGAACTCGATGTGTTGTAACGAGTTAGGCGCTAAGTTAACGCTTATGCCCCCCGGCCCCCCTCCCCCGCTGGGCGCGGGAGAGGGGGAGAACTGCGCGTGGGGACTGGGCACTGGGCACTTTCTCCGCGCTGAATCATCCCTTGGTCGAGCCGCCGGCCAGCGCGTCATCGATGCGGCTGGAGAGCTCGACGTGCAGCAGGAGCACGTTGGGGTCGCGGCGGCACACCAGGTCGTAGCGGTTGACGGTGGGCTCGTCGCCCTCGTCCACCGCCACCAGCTCGCGCGCCTGCTCGGCGAAGGCGCGGCCCTCCTCCTCCGTGACCGCGGTGTCACCCGAGAGCGCCTCGTCGATCTGGACGATGAGCCCGCTGAACGGCCGCAGCCAGGCGAAGAACGGCTCCTCGATCAGCGCGGTGAGGAGCTGGGTGTTGGTGACGGGGCCGCGGCTGCGCTCCCATTCGCCGCGCTCGGCGTCGATCAGCGCCTTGTGCAGGCGCAGCAGCCCGCGCCGCACCTCCACCAGCTTCGTGCGCAGGGGCTCGGGCGTGGGGTTTCGCCGGCGGTATTGGGGTGTGCTCATCGGGTCCGTGTTTTCGTCTCGTGGATGTAGCGGTTCCTAAAAACACGAAAGAAGCGCGCCAGTTCCCCGATCGCCATCCAAAGACGAAGGGGCGCCGGCCGAAGCCGGCGCCCCTCCCGCGCGCGATGGAAGCCGCGTCCGCTCAGTCGCCGGCGCCGGCGGTCTCGGCGGACCCGGCGATCCGCCCCACCTGCACGGCGCTGCCGCTGGCCAGCCCGTTGATGATCGCCTGCGCGTAGTCCGACGGAGCCGCGCTGCCGCCGCAGGCACCGCCCGCATCGCAGGAGAAGATGTCGCCCGAGTTCCAGATGAAGCCACCCTGCACCACGCCCCGCAGCCCGGCGAAGGTGGACTCGATGCTCGGCGGGCACTGGCCCGAGTCGCACCCCGGCCCGTTGGCGCACCAGTAGCCCGGCACGATGTAGGCGTTCGGATTGGTGACGCCGATCGACGAGGAGTTCTCGGAGATCATCTGCACCCAGTCGGCCGGCGTGTTGCCCCCGCCGCCGGCGTAGCACTGCAGGTTCCACCAGCGCACGATCCCCGCGTTCCCGCTCTGCGCGTAGATCTGCTGCGCGGCCTCCAGCCACCAGTCCTGGTCGGAGTAGGGGCAGAAGGTGGTGAACTTCCCGTAGTCGTTGAACAGCATCTGCGCGAGCTGCACCACGGTGGCGGTGAACTCGGAGTACGGGAACTCCTCCAGGTCGAAGTCGAAGCCGTCGATGTCGAGCGCCTGCACCATCGCGGCGAAGTTCGACTGCAGCAGCGCCGTGCCGGTCGCGGTGGAGAGGAGCGACTTGATGTTCGCGAAGTCGCTCACGTCGGCGCTGCCGATGCCGAAGAGCACGGTGTTCACGCTGCCGCCGGTGCGCAGCTCCTTGATCAGCCCCGGCAGGGTGGACGCGAACGGCCCGGTCACCGCGCCGTTCGACACCACCAGCGTGCCGTTGTAGTAGAAGTCGCCATTCGCGTTCACGTGCATCGTCCACAGGATCACGGTGGTGAACCCCGACGACTGCACCGCCTGCAGCTGCGCCTGGTCGATCCCACCGTTGCCGCTGTTCAGATGTCGGGGACGGCGTACCCGGCACTGAACTGGACCTCGCGATCGGAGTATGCCATCAAACTGCTACGCTGAGTAGCAGTTTGACGAGGGTCGGCGGGTGGTCCGCCTTACCCGACGGTCGAATCGAGCGCCGGCCCAGCCCTGGCCCGTGCGTCGCATCGGGGATATCGTCCGTCCCAGGCCACGACCATTCATCGGATTGGGACGCAAACAACCGGCGGCGCCGCGCGTCAGAATACGCGCTGCCCGATGCGTTCAACCGTGCCTCTTCCCTTCCCCACTGCCTGCCCGGCGGCCCCGATGAGACGCCTGCACACGCTTGCGCTGCTCGCCGCGCTGCTCGCGGCCGCGCCCCTGGGCGCGCAGACCGTGCGGGGCACGCTGCGCGAGGCCTCGGGGGCGCCGGTGAACCGCGTGCTGGTGGCGCTGGTGGACGGCAGCGGCCGGCAGGTGGCGCGCACCCTCACCGACGCCGAGGGCGGCTTCACCGTGCGCGCGCCGGCGGCGGGGCGCTACTCGCTGCGCGCCGAGCGCGTCGGCTACGCGGCGGTCACCTCGCCCGCGTTCGAGCTGGGGGACGGCGAGACGCGCACCGAGCGGCTGGTGGCGACGGGCGCGGCGGTGATGCTGCAGGGGCTGACGGTGTCGCCCGCGGCGCGGCGGTGCGTGGTGCGGCCCGGCGCCGGGCTGGCCACCGCCACGCTCTGGGAAGAGGCCCGCAAGGCGCTGAACGCCGCCGCCTTCAGCCAGAGCGCCCGCCTCTTCCGCTACGACCTGAACCAGTGGACGCGCGAGATCGACCCGTCCAGCGGCACCGTGCGGCGCGAGGACCGGCAGACGGCCAGCGGGCTGGCGGAGCTGCCCTTCCGCAGCCTCCCGCCCGGCGAGCTCAGCGCGAAGGGGTACGTGCACGCCGCCGCGGGCGATTCCACCGGCTACTGGGGGCCCGACGCCGCGGTGATGCTGAGCCCCGAGTTCCTCAACGACCACTGCCTGCGCGTGGTGGACGCGACCGACGCCGCGGAGGTGGGGCTGGCGTTCGAGCCGGTGCGCGGCCGGCGCGTGCCCGACATCAGCGGCACCCTCTGGCTGGACCGGCGCACCGCCGAGCTGCGCCGCGTGGAGTACCGCTACCAGGGCGGCCCGCGCGAGAGCGACAACCCGCGCGTGGGCGGCACCGTGGAGTACGAGCGGATGGCCGGCGGGCCGTGGATCGTGCGGCGCTGGAGCATCCGCATGCCGCAGGTGACGCTGGAGCAGTCGCTGCGCGCGCGGCGCTCGGTGCGCGAGCTGGGCACCGGCCTTCCGGGCTCGATGACGGAGAGCACGGTGGTGCTCGCGGCCGTGGTGGAGACCGGGGGCGAGGTCACCCGCGTGTCCGCCGGCGACGGGCGGGCGCTCTTCGCCGCCGCGGCCGCCCCGGTGGTGCGCGGCACTGTGTGGGACAGCACCCGCGCGGCGCCGCTGGCCGGCGCCCGCGTCTACCTCTCCGGCACCCAGGCCGCGGCGGAGACGGGCCCCGACGGCGCCTTCACCCTGCGCGCGCCGGGCACGGGGCGCTACACGGTGGCGTTCAGCCATCCCGAGCTGGGCCCGCTCGCCTCCGCCGCGCGGAACGAGACGGTAACGCTCGGGGCCGGCGACACGGCGACGGTGGCGCTGGCCGTGCGCGGCTGGGCGTCTGCCCGGGCGGCGCTCTGCCCCGACAGCGCGGGGAGCGGGAGGGGAGACCTGGCGAGGGGGATCGTGACCGGCCGCGTCACCGGCCCCGGCGCGGCGGCGAGCACCGTCACCGGGAGCTGGTGGGCGGTGGGCGGCAGCAGCCGCAACTTCGCCGCGGCCCGGTCGAGCGTGGCCACGCGGCCGGACCCGCAGGGCTTCTACGTGCTCTGCGGCGTCAGCACGCAGGCGCTGGTGACCGTGCGCGCGCAGGCCGGCGCCGCGCACGGCCAGGCCGACGCGCGCCCCACGCCGTCGACCCCCGCCCGCGCGGACGTGGAGCTGCGCGAGCTGAGCGCGGCGGAGCGGATGGCGATCGTCGCCGAGCGCCCCGCGCCCCGCGCTTCGGCGCGTGTCGTCACGACGACGTTCAGGGTGACGGCGCGCGATTCGAACGGCGGCCCGCTGGCGGGCGCCGTGGTGCGCATCGGCTCGAAGCCGGCGGTTACGATGGATGGCGAGGGCCGCGCGCGTGCCGCCATCCTCCCGCCGGGCGAGTACGCGGTGGAGATGGCACACCCGGCCACGGGGCGCCTCACCGGGCGCGTGACGGTGCCGGCCGGGCTGGGCGACGTGGAGGTGCGGCCCGCCGGCGGCGCGGGGAGCACCTCGCTGGCGGTGGTGGCGAACCGCGTGGTGGCGCTGGCGGGGGTGGAGGCGCGCTCGTCGGCGCGGTCGCGCGGGCTGGAGCTGCAGGGCTTCTACGAGCGGCGCCAGCGCGGCGGGGGCGTGTTCCTCACCGACAGCGCGCTCCAGTCGCGCCGGGCGGGGCGGCTCTCCGACGTGCTGCGCCGCGTGCCCGGGATCCGGCTGATGCGCTACTCCGAGGAGGGGCAGCAGCGTTCGCTGGACGTGGACGAGGGGTACCGCATCGCCAGCGGCCGCGCGACCACGTCGATCAGCCGCGCCGACTGGTGCTGGATGGACGTGTACCTCGACGGCCAGCTCGTGCAGACCAGCGACCGCCCCGGCGAGGCCCGCAACCTGGACCAGGTGGCGCTGCGCGACCTGGAGGCGGTGGAGATCTACCGCGGCGCCGCCGAGGTCCCCACCGAGTACCGCGGCAGCACCTCGTCGTGCGGCGTGCTCCTGCTCTGGACGCGGCGCCACGACGCGAGCGCGACGCGGTAGGGACCCGTCTTCATCTCGCATCCATGCGCCTCGCGAGCATCCGTCGCGACGAAAGCCTCACGCCGTTCGCGAGGCTTTCGTCGTTCCGGCGCCGCGGCTTTAGCCGACCTTTGCGACGATTCGTGGCCGTGCGGCGCTCAAGGCGCGGTCTCGGCGAACGCCTCGCGCGCGACCGTCACCGCCGTGACCGCGTTGGGCCAGCCGGCGTAGACCCGCGAGGTGCGTGATGGCCTCGATCAACGCTGTCCCGCGTCACCCCGTTCTCGCGTGCGAGCCGCAGGTGGGACCGCAGCTGGTCGGGTCGGTTCATCGCGATCAGCGCGCGGACGGTCGCGAGGCTGCGATCCCGCCGCGAAAGTCCGGGACGCGCTCGGACGTCGCCGAACGGCACGCTGTCCGCGAGCTCCGCGAGCTCCGCGAGCTTGGGCGCGACCTCGCCCATCGCCCGCTGCGTGCTGTCGGCTGGGTGCCTACCGCAACAAAGCGGGAGCGGCGGAGGCCTCGCGGGCACGGATGGGCGCGGCGTGCTGCGCGGCGCTATGACTCGTCCGTGCTCCGGGCCGCGAGGTACTGCTCCAGGTAGTACGCGCGAAAGTGTTCGCTGAAGGGCATCACCGACCCGTCCAGCCGCTCGTAGATGAAGGGAACCAGCTCCACGGGGACGCTCCCGCCCGTCCGCTCCTGGTCCTTCATGATCCGGGTGAGATGCCGGTGGTGAAACGGCGTCAGGGGGGACAGGAGTCCGTCGTACAGCCGGGGAACCAGACGGTTGAAGTAGCGGACCGCCTCGTTGAGGATGTGCGCGGGCTCTTCGCTGGACACACGCTCCACGGCCTCCAGGAACGACTGCCGCGCCAGCGCGAGGAAGTAGGGATGCCGTCCGCCCAGGTGGAGAAGCCGGTCGATCGCGCCCGGCGCGGGGACGATCCCGGCGATGCGCAGCGTGGTCTCCAGCAGCGCCCGGCTCGTATCCGCGGAGTTGAAGAAGTCCAGGATGTGCGCGCTGGCGAAGAAGTAGTGCGCCTTCTCGCGACCGGCCCGGGGCACGCGCTCCTCGCTGGTCATGGAGTAGAGCACGTTCATCTCCCCCTGCCTGGCCTTGAGCTCGTTCAGGAACACGGCTTCGACCTCGTTCCTGCGGAGCACGTCCTCGAAGTTGTCCAGGAGCACGACCAGCCTCTCGCCCCTTTCCTCCAGGTGCCGCAGGATCCCCACCAGCTGCGACCCCCGCTCCGACAGGCCCGTGGCCTGGCTCAGCTCGCCCAGGATCCGGGTCTCGGCGGGCGTGCCCGGGTTCTCGCGGAGGTCCACGTACACCCAGCGCACACCCTCCAGCCTGGCCTGCAGCCCCGCGACCTGGGCCACCCACTCGCGGATGCAGGGACTGCAGAGCGCCTGTAGAAACGCGGTCTTCCCCACCCACTGCGGACCCAGGATGCAGCGGTTGGTGCGCTGGATGAGGACCTGCTTGAGCACCGACTGCAGGTCGTCGAAGCGTCCGTAGAGAAAGGCGGGATCCTCCAGCCCCACCCTTCCGCCGGCAGCGTGGATCACCTGCCGCGCCCTCTCCTGCAGCTCGGGCTCGCCGGGGGCCCGTGCCGTCCAGTTCTCCGAGACCACCAGCGCCACCGGCCATCCCCCCCGTCCGGCGGGCGCCTTCGCCGGCGCCTGGACCGACGACCCGCTGGAAGGCGCGTGCGCCGACGGCGTGCGGGGAAGCGGGACGTGGCGGAACGGCTCTCCCGCCGTCCCCCAGCCGAAGTCCGGACGCCAGGCCTGGTCGACCGTCTCGCGCGTGCGGCTGTGGATGGTGATCTGCGACGCGTCGATGGTGATCAGGTTGTACTGGTAGGGAACGGACTCGCTTCGCTCCCGCAGCGGCGCGCCCAGCGTGCCCGCCCCGACGACGGGGATCACCCGCCCCGCCACGGACATCGCCGAGTTATACTGCTTGCGGTGAAAGTGCCCGTGCAGCAGGAGCGAGAAGCCGCCCGCCAGGGAGAGTAGCTCGACGTTCCGTTCCTCCAGGTAGTCCAGCGCGTGCGTTTCGGGACGCAGCCCGTGGTGCCACACGGCCACCCGCACCGCGCCGTGGTAGCGGGGATCGTCGTGAAGCCGGCGGCCGGCGTTGACCACCGCCTCCTTGTCGACGGTGGGCACCGGGTTCAGGTGGTCCACGTACTGGCAGGAGTTGAAGCCGGTGAGCACCACCTGCGGCAGGTCGGGGACCGGCCAGATCAGGTACGACTCGGGGCCGGTCAGGCAGAGCGGGTGCCGGCCCTGGTAAAAGCGGTCGAAGAACTCCTGAAAGCCGCGAAAGCGCGCGGCGTATTCGCTCTCCACCCGCTCGAAGAGCCGGACCCTCCCGTCCCGCGTCTGAACGGCCTTGTACGGTGAGGCGGGCTGCTCGCGCTGCTGCCAGAACTCGTGGTCGTACGCGATCTCCCGGTAGCCCTGCGCCGACCGCTCCCACTCGATGTCGTGGTTCCCGGGGACCACGAACATCTTCTCCCGGTTTCCGTCGAACAGGTCGTCGCAGATCCGCGCCAGGAACTCTTCCGCGTCGGCGAACTCGCGCCCGGTCGCCGTCAGGTCGCCCGAGACCACGCACAGGTCCGGCGCCCGCAGGGGGCACTCGGGGGGGAGGTGGCGGCTGGTGTCCTCGGCGTACTGGTGGCGCACGTCGGAGCGCAGGAACTCGGCGGCGAGCACCGGCGAGTCCGACGGCTGGGCGCCGAAGTGGAGGTCGGAGATGTGGAGGATGGTGCAGAGCGGCGCGGTCATGCGGCCCCCTCGGCGGCCGGCGCGGCGGCGAGCTGGTACTCCAGCGCCTGGTTCTGCAGCCAGTCGGCCATCAGCGGAACGGCCAGGCGGAAGGTGGATTCCGCTGTCGGCGACACGTCGCGCAGCACGATCCCCCGCTCCTCCAGGAACTCGATGCGGCGGATGATGTGCGCCTCGCTGAGCCCCGGCCCGCCGCTGCGTAGCCGGCCCACCACGTCCTTGGCCCGCACCTGCGCGGGCCCGTCGCCGTTCTTCCGCTCTTCCTTGGCCAGGGCGATGCAGATCGCCTTGTCGCTGTCGTCCAGCCAGTTCCCCAGCCAGATCCGGTCGAACCGGCCGGGCGCCACGTCGCGCAGGAACACCTGCCGCGCATGGCTCCACACCTGGTCGTCGATCACCAGGCGGGCCGGGTCGCCGTCGCTGTCGAGGTACCCGTTGATGGCCCTCTTGAACAGCAGCTCGCCCAACTCGTGGATGAGCACCGGGTACCCGTTGGTCGCGCGGGAGAACTCCTCGGCCACCCCGGGCGCGTAGGTGATTCCCACGCTCTGCATCGGCTCGCGCACCAGCGCGAGCGCCTCGTCGGGTTCCAGGTACCCCAGGCGCAGCGCGCTGTATGCCTTCAGCACCTCCAGCCAGACCTTTCCCGGCGCCTTGCGGGCCAGCCAGACGAAGTCGTGCAGCCCGGCGAGGACGATCAGGATGCGCGAATAGTCCTCCGAGATCCGCCGCAGGAAGCGGACGAAGTCCGCCTTCGCGTTGCGCTGCTCCTGTGTGGAGGCCGCGACCTCCTCCTCCACCCGGTGGTACTCGTCGATCATCAGGTAGAGCCGCAGGTCGTCCTCCTCCAGCACCTGGTGCAGGCGGTCCAGGAACTCGATGAACTCCAGGTAATACCCGGTCTCGGAGTGCCGGCGCTTGGCCGCCCGCGGGGTCTGCCGTTCGGGGACGGAGATCTGCCGGGTGATCTCGCTCACCAGGCTCCTGAGGATGTCCTGCGTCCAGGCGTCGGCCCCGAGCCGCGCGTCCTTGTCCAGGTTGATGACGGCCACCCGCAGCCGCGGGTTCTGCGTCTGGCAGCGCCGCTGCACCTCGAAGAGGAGCGCGGTCTTGCCGATGTTGGGCAGGCCGGAGAGCACGCACAGCTTCGGCTTGTCCTCTTGGATCAGGGCCTGGACGGCGGCCAGGGTGTCCTGGCGCCCCACGAAGAAACTCACCGCGTCGGGCGCGGAGGCGGCGTACGGACAGGCGAGGCGGTAGGCGTCGACCAGCTTGAGGGGAACGACGATGGGGAACGCCCAGTCCTGCCCGCCGGGGTCGGTGTAGTGCACGTCCAGGTGGAACGAGAGCTCGCCCGCGTGCACGGGAAGCTGCTGGCGGAGGGGAATCTTGAACTCGGTGGGCCGCGGGTCGGGGCGCAGAAAGCCCAGGCTGACCGTCCCGCCGTCCAGTCGCGCCTCCCCGGCCGCACCGCGATCGCCCAGGGCCGTGATGGACCACCGCACCTGGAGCTTGTCCAGCCCCCCGTCGCTGAGGTTCTGGATGGTGAAACCGACCGGCGCCTGGGTGCCGGCGGCGGGCTGAAAGGAGAGGGTGACCACCTCGGGCATCACCCGCAGGGGGTGGCCCCGGGGCCGGGGAAGCGCCCCGCCGCCGGAAGGCGCGCCGGGCGCCGTGGCGGGGAGCACGGCCACGAGCCCGTTGATCGCCTCCTCCAGCGTCCGCCGCTCCTGCCTGAAGCGGGCGGGCGCCTTGCTCGCGCAGCGCAGGCGCAGCTGCTCCAGCCGGCGGTAGACGCGCTCCAAGGTGCCGCTCTCCGGCGCGTCCGCAGGTTCCGCGGGCGCGGCGAAGAGCGGCTCGTGGTCGCTCACCAGCCGGGCCAGCTCGTCGGTGACCCCGAACAGGGTTGCGAACCAGTCCGCGATCCACCCCTTTCCCGCGCTCCCGCCGGCCGGGCGCATCCGGGCGCATTCCACGCGCAAGGACGGGAGCGTGTGCGAGGCGTCCCGCTCCCGGTCGTCGTTCAGGGCCAGGAGCCGGCGGTACAGGCTGCGGCAGCGCATCGCGTCCGGGTCCTCCGGCACCTCCAGCAGCTCGCACAGCCGTTCCAGCGACCCGCCGTGCGCCTGGCTGAACTCGAAGTAGCTCCGTACGATGGCCAGCTCCTGGTGGCGGGACTCCGCGCGCAAGGCTTCCATCACCGCAATGGTGCCGGGGTCCGCCTCGCCGGAGTCGTGGGTGAGGTCGGTCCCGCGGATGGAGAACTCCAGCGCCTGGAACGCCGTCTCCGGCAGCGCTACCGGCTTGCCGGCCTGCGCGGCCCGGGTTACCCGCAGACGCAGGAGGACCAGGCCCAGGACGAGGATGCCGGCGCCGCCGAGGGCGACGAGCAGGAGTTCCAGAAGACGCTGATAGGTCATCGCACGCCGGCGGTGCGGGAAGGAGGTCAGATGCTGGGCTGCAGCTGCACCGCCGGCTCGCGCGCCGGCCGGGTGCGCCAGCCGACCAGCAGCTCGATGCACGACCCCAGCAGGAACACCGTGGAGAAGGTGCCTACCGCCACGCCGCCGATGATCACCAGGGCGTAGCTGTTGAAGCTCCCCCCCGCGAAGAGGGTGATGGGGAGCACCGCCGCCACCGTAGTGAGCGAGGCGATCATGGTCCGGCTGCGGATGCGGACGATCATCTCCTCCACGATCTGCGGCGACACCGGCTGACTGCGGTGCCTGGCCGCCTCCTGTCCCACGTGCCAGACCAGCACCAGGGAGTCGTTCATCGTGTAGCCGAGCAGGATGAAGAGCCCCATCACCACCGACATGTCCAGCTGGGAGCGCGTTACCGCCATCAGCCCGGCGACCACCACCAGGTCATGGCAGGCCACCAGCATGACGGCGGCGGCCGGCCAGAAGCGGGTGCCCAGGATCCCCAGGCCGGACCAGGGAAGCATGCAGTAGATGCCGATCACCGCCAGCGCCAGCCCCAGGAAGAAGAGCCAGCGTCCCAAGACGCGCGCGGGAACGCGCGGGCCGGTCTGCCACACCCCCCGCATGGAGCTCTGGATCCCGGCGACGGCGAGCGCCTGGTGCACCCGACCGGCGAAGCGGTCCCCGTCCTCGGTCACCTGGTTAAAGGAGAGGATCCACGGCAGCACCGCCTCCTCCGACGCCAGCAGGCCGTGCTGCAGCGATGCCAGCTGGCCCCCCAGGCCGCCGCTGACCAGCGCCGTTTGGATGCGCTCGCGCGAGACGTCGGTGGGGATCACCGCGCGCACCTGGGTGCCGCCGCCGAAGTCCACCCCCAGGGCGGGGGGTCTCAGGTACACGAAGAAGGCCAGCCCCGACATCACGCACAGCGAGGCGAAGCTGATGCCGTGCTTGTGCCGCAGCGCGCCGCGGAACAGCCGCTCCATGCGCGGGCCCTCGAACGCCGGGAACCCGTAGGTCCACCGTGAGACCCGGGCGCCGTGCTGCAGGAAGAGGACGATCAGGCCGCCCAGCACCGGCCGCGAGGCCACCACCCACTCGGCGGCCAGGCCCACCAGCATGGAGGCGCCGAAGCCGCGGACCGCGCCCTCGCCGAAGAGCAGCACAACGGCACCGGCGGCGGTGGTCAGGCGAAGTGTGACCAGGTGCTTCACCATCCCGCCCATGCTGTCCCAGATGGCATCCTCGTCGAACGGCTCCAGGTGGTTCTTCATCCGCGTGCGCAACTCGTCCTTGATGCGCTCGAACACCAGAATGAAGGAGTCGACGGAGATCCCCAAGGTAAGGAGAAGGCCGGCCATCCCCGGCAGGGTGAGCACCATTCCCATGGTGCTGAAGGTGGCCCAGATCAGCAGCCCGTAATAGAACAGGGCGATGCACCCCACGGCACCCAGGTACGTCCCGTAGAACACCAGCAACAGGGTCACGACCAGGACGGCGCCGAACGCCAGCGCGGCGTACGCCGCCAGGAGCTGCTCCTCGCCCATGGCCGGGCTGATGAACTCCGTTTCCACCTGGCGCAGCTCCAGCGGGAGCGCCTCCCAGCGGAAGAGGCGCTGGTAGCGCGCCACCTCCAGCTCGGAGAGACCCTCCTCGCTGCCGATGATGGTGGTGCCGCCCGCGGTGGCGCTGTACGAATCCGCCACGCGCACCAGCGCGCGGATGTTTCCGCTGATGGTGATGGCCACCGCATGGCCCCGGTGCTGCGCCAGCGCGGCCTGGATCGCCTGCTCGCGGCCCGCGCGGAACTTGAGCGCGACGTGAGACTTCCGGTTGGTGGGGTTCTGCTGGATGGAAGCGTCGCTCAGGTCCGTGCGGTCCAGGATCAGTGCTACCCGGTCCGACACGGGAAGCGGGTCGCCGATGCCGAGCCTGCTGGCGGCCGAATCGGACACCAGCGCGAACTCCAGCTTCCCGGTTTCACCGATAAGGGAGGCGATCAGGTCCCGGTTGCCCACGCCCGGGAGCTCGACCAGGACGATCCCCCGGCGCCTGTCGACGGAGATGTTCGATTCGATGTGGCCGAAGGTGGCGATCCGCTCTTGCAGGAATTCCTGGATCTGCTCCAGGCGCGCGGCGAAGTCGGCGTCGCTCAGCCCCGGCTCGCGCACCGCCTGATACACGACGCGCGCCCCTCCGCGCAGCTCCAGCCCCAGCACGATCGAGCCTTGGCCCGGGCGCAGGGGAACCGGGTGAAACACGTTGTAGAGCGTCGCCGGTCTGGCGATCTGGATCACCGACACCAGGAGGAGGCCCAGCAGCACGGGCACGACCAGCAGCAAACGCTTGCGGCGCCGCTGGCGCTCGAGAACGGTTAGTTCCCCGAACACGTCGCGGCCGTGGCCTGAAGGTTTCCGATCCATAAACGCCCCGCTGGTGGCTGTACCGGGCGGATAACGATCGCCCACGCGGGCGAGGTGGGTGGGGGAGAACCGGCCAGGAGTAGCGGGAGCCGTACGATGCAGGTCCCGCGGTCAAGCACTGTTACTCTGTGTCCATCAGCAGCCGGCCAATCAATGCCAGCAATTTGTCAGAGATGTCACGCGTTGCGCGCACCGTGCGGATGAGAAGCACTGCGGTGCGCCGGACAGCCTGGACTTCTTCGGGAGGGGACGACCGCGCAGGCACCAGAGACTAGCGGCCATTATCCACCGTCGCGGCCTGTTCCGATGTTACCGCTGGATCGGGTCAGCGTCAATGAAAATCTGACGAGCCGCGGCGTCGCATTCGAGCGTCGCATTCGCGCGGCGGTTCAACTCGGCGGAGCCGTACCGCAGGCGCGGCCATGGCGGTGCTTCTCCGTCAGGCAACCCGGGAGGTCTATCCTGAAGCGACGGCGATGGACTCCAGACCGACCAGAACCGCTGCCGCAAAAAGAACCGCGAGCGGCGGCGGGCATGGGAAAACCCGCCAGGCCGTGCGTACTGACCGGTGAGGTGGTCGTCAACGGGAAGCCGGCTCTGCCGCAGTACCGGAACCCCGCCTCGAAGCCGGACGTGCGGTGGCCTCCGAACGGAGCGACGGCTGGAAGACGGATCTGTCTCCGGCAGCACGCCTCATGGTGGCCGGGAGCCGGTTGCGGCGAAGGCCGCTCTCCAAGGGGCAAACCGCCGCTGGTCAAGCATCGTGGGGACCGCTGGAGGGGCCCCATTCCGCGGCTTCGGACAGCCGACGATTACCGAAGCGGCACGAGCGCGAGGCCGTTGTTCGGGTTCATCGGGATCACCAGCTGGTTGGCGCCGGCGTCGTAGCACATCGACGCGGCGTTCGGGATGTTGCGGGCGATGAGCTCGGCGGGCGTACCCGGGCGGATGCGAGAGACTCCTCCCTGCATGACGCTGCTCACGTACTTCGTACCGTCGGGCATGATCACGAGACCATCGTTGCCCGGCTGGGCCGCGTTCTCCGTCCTCACCAGCCGGCCGGCCGGAGAGAACGTCAGCACCTCGGCGTTGCCCAGGTTGACGACGACGACGTTGCCCTGGGGATCGAGGGCGATCCCGTTGGGCTGGCGGAGCGGCGCACCCTGCACGAAGACCGACGCCGTGCCGTCCGGCGCGATCTTCCACACCCTCCACGTCGCCGGGTCCGGGGTGTCGCCGAAATCGCCCGTCTGCGTGGCGTAGATCGCGCCGTCGTCCGCGACCTCGATGTCGTTGAGCCAGGGGACGCCGTCCACGCGGACCTCGCCGGCCGGCGCCCCGGTGCGCAGGTCGAAGCGGCGGATGACGGCGACGCTCGGCTCGTCCGCGCGGGTGCCGCCGTCGCGGTCGGCAACGTACAGCACGCCGCGGGCGATGTCGCTGCCGTACGGCTCGTTCAGCACCAGCGGCGGGGTGATCCTCGCCCGGTCCGCCGGGCCCTGCACCCCGATCCACCGGGCCGTGTGCACCGACCCGTCGTGGTTGATGAACGAGACCCACGCGTCGTTGGTGCGCACGCCCTGCGGAACGCCGCGGTTGGGCACCACGATCACGCCGCGCTCCGCGTCGTACGAGCAGCTCTCCGCGGAGTAGATGGCGCCGTAGACCTTCACGTTCGAGGAGATCGCCTCGAACTCCCGGCCGGGCGTGGCGGTGACCGGCAGGCCGAGCGGATTCCCCGCCGAGTACGGCCGTGGCCCTTCCGGCTGCTGCGCGAGCGCCGGGGCGGCGAGAAGGCTGATGGCCAGGCCCGCTGCCCAGCCGAGGGACCCTGCGCGTGGCATGTGCGCTCTCCTGGATGTCGTCGTTGCGTTCGTCCCGCTCAGCGGCAGGTCCAGTGCAGGATCATCGCCGCGGCGCCATCCTCCACGGCTCTTTTTCGTCCGTGGAGACTACGGTCCCCGTATCCCACCGCCGTGTCTCGACGCGGCCGTCAGGGCTCCCGGAAGACTTCCCTGGCGATCGGGATCGCGGTCACCGCGTTGGGCCATCCCGAGTAGAACGCCAGCTGGGTGATCGCCGCGATCACCTCCGCCTGCGTCAGGCCATTCGTGCGCGCCCTGTCGAGGTGGGAGCGAAGCTGGTCGGGGCGGTTCAGCGCGACCAGCGCGCTGATCGTCACCAGGCTCCGGTCGCGCTGGGAAAGCTCGGGGCTCGCCCACACCTGTCCGAAGAGCACGTCGTCCGTGAGCTGCGCCAGCTTGGGGGCGATGTCGCCCATCAGCTGCCGGGCACGCGAGGGACGTGCGCTGTCCCCCGCATCCGCTCCCCGCGCACGAACGGGCGCGCCGTACTGCGCGTCGCTGACCTTCTCCATCCAGTCGGTGCTCCTGCCGTCGAGGGTCTCCACGACGGCGATGTGCGACATGGCCGTGGTCGGCGCGGCGCCGTGCCAGTGCTTCACGCCCGGCGGGATCCGCACCACGTCGCCCGTCCGGATCTCCTCGGCCGATGCGCCCCAGCGCTGGACGCGGCCGACGCCCTCCGTGACGATCAGCACCTGTCCGCGTGGGTGCGTGTGCCACGCGCTGCGTGCGCCGGCCTCGAACGCGACCGTCGCGGCGTATGCGCGCGTCGCCGCCGTGGTGTCGAACAGCGGCCGCACGCGCACCGTGCCCGTGAAGTTCTGGGCGGGCGCGACGCGCGACGGCCGCGTCGCCTCGCGCGTGATGACGAGATCCCCCGCGTCCTGCGCCCGCGCGGGCGCCGCCCCGGCGAGCGCGAGCGCGGCGAACGCGACGCACGTCGTACGGCCCGGCTTGAGAGCCCTCATCGCTTCGGGGGCGCCTCGACGCCCGAGAAGACCAGCACCTGGTCCGGCAGGCGCTGCCCGCGGATCTCGATCGCCCGGACGCGTGGCTGCACCGTCGCAACCACGACCCCGCTCTCACAACAGTGAACAGTCGCGCTTCACACCCAGTCCATACGCTCCTGCCTGGCGTCACTGCTGTCCGGCTCGTTGAGCCGGCCTGTCCTGTAATGCGTTGCATGACAGCGACTTAGATCGGTATTTCGTCGCACACGATTTGAATTCCGGTCGCTCCTCATCGATCCTGTGGCCGAACCCCGGCCCAGGAGCAGG
>DASQLJ010000392.1:0-4856 GCA_035630095.1 Longimicrobium sp. | reverse complement strand
CGTTCATCCACCGGGGCAGGTGCAGGCTGTCACCTGTACCTGTCCCCTCGCGGTTCAGGCGGACGTGCAGTCGTACGGGTCCGTGGTGGTGTTGGGGATCGGCGAGGTGCCGTTGCGGCGCGTTCCCACCTTGGTCTCCAGCGCGATCCCCGTGTAGTACTTCTTGAGGATCTGGTCGTAGGTGTGGCCCGCGCGCGCCATGCCCACGGCGCCCGTCTGCGCCAGCCCGGCGCCGTGGCCGTTGCCGCCGCCGTAGACCTTGTAGCCCGTGAGCACGCCCGACGAGTTGGTCACGCGCTCGATGACGAACAGGTTGCTGTTCAGCATCGTGGGCACGCCCGACGTGTTGATGTACTGCAGCGACGAGCGGATGGCGCCGCTGCTGTCGGTGAACGTCCCCTGCTGCGTGACGTACTCGATCTTCGTCACGCGGCCGGTGGTGGAGCGGCCCAGGATGTTGATGGCCGTCACGTTGCCCACCGCCTTGTTGGCGAAGTCGCCGATCACGCAGCTCATCTGCGCCATCGTCCAGGTGTAGCTCCACCGGTGGAAGCTGTGGAAGCCGCCGTAAGCGCCCGTCCAGGTGGGCGTCTTCAGGTCCGTCAGCAGCGCGGCGGTGGACGGCAGCTCCTGCCCCGGCGGCGCGTCCCACACGCTGCGCAGGTACGGCTCGGTGACGGCGAACACGTCCTCGCTGTGCGAGGTGCGGCCGCCGCTGGTGGCGTAGAAGAGCGCGCTGATCAGGGCGCCGTTGTAGGTGGCCACGAGCCCGGCCGTGGCGTTGATGGCGCTGGTGCTGACGGAGTGCTCGGCCGCCACGCCGCCGTACACCTGGTCCTGCACGGTGGCGACCACGTCGTAGCCGTTGTTCCAGTGCTTGCCCAGGCTCGAGTGCGCGTACGTCCGCGCGGCCACGGCCTGCGCCTTCTGCGCCTCGAACTCGGGGTACTGCGTGGGGCCCAGCTCGCGGGGAACCACGCCGTACAGGTACTCCTCCATCCCCACCTCGTTGATCCCGGCCAGCGTGCCGCCCGCGTTGCGCATCACCTCGGCGATGCCGCGGTACTGCGCGCCGCCGACGAGAACGCGCGCGGTCGACGCCACGGTGATGCGCGGCGGCTTGCGCGAGGTGGCGGCCGTCCCCGTGGTCTTGGTGGTGATGTAGCGCGGCTCGTTGATCGTTGCGTTCACCGTCTTCCAGATCGCCGCGGTGGTCGCCAGGCCGGCGTTGATCACGTTCTGCTTGTACGTGGCCTCGGCCGTCGCGTCGATCGGCAGCGGCCGCTCGCCGATGTACACGCGCCAGCAGCTCGACGCCGGCACGTGCTCCCAGGCCGAGGGGAAACCCGCCGCCACGCCCGCGGCCACGCGCTGGTCGCGGTCGGTGGTGCTGGTGGTGCAGACCACCTGCAGCCGCCGGTTGTTCGTCGCCACCGGGTAGCCCGAGTTGTGGGTGACGGTCACCTGCTCGTTGGCCAGCCCCGACACGAGGTACGCGTTGGAGACCTTCTCGCGCACGTCGTACCCCACCGTGGCGCCGATCTTCACCGACGCGGCGCTGGTGATGATGCCCACGCGGATCTTGCCGGCGTACGGCTCCAGGACGTTGGCGGCCGGCGCGGTGGGGACGCGCGATGCGAACGGCGTGGTCGGTTCCCCCGAGCATGCCGCCCCCGCGCCGATGGCGGTGAGGAGCGCGAGTCGGGTGCAAAGTGAGCGCATGAGCCCGCCTTTCGGAGCGAGGGGGACGATGGAGATCCCCGGAGGTAAACCGTGGGTAGCTGGGTGAGGACGTGCGGCAAAGGTAGGCGATGATGGATGCCCCGCGCCAGCGGCAGGCGCGGTGCCCGGCGCGGCCCAGGGGCGGGATCCAGGCGGCGCGGGCCGGGGCGTGGTCCTTCGCGCACCGGCAGGACGGCGCTACGCCGGCGTCGGGATCGGGGTGATCCCGCGGGCAGGGCCGCGGCCGAGGAGCCGATCGACTTCGCGGGTCGCCTCCAGCATGCGCGCGATGTCGCCAGAAAGCTCCATCGCGGCGCCCAGGTCCATCGTCACGCCGCCGGTGGTCGCCGCGCCGGCGTGCAGGCGCAGGAGCTCCACGCGAATCGTCTCGAGCGCGGCCACCACCTGGCGCAGCCGGTCTTCGGCGGCCGCGCGCGTGCTCTTCAGCTCCGTGGCCAGCGTAACACGCCGGTCCCGCGCGGCGAGGGCCGCGCCCGCGCCCGTGCGCGTCGCCCCGTCGCCGGCTTCGCCGATCAGCGCGTCCAGCTCCGCGATGTGCGCCCGCATGCGCTCGGCGTCGGCCTCCAGGCGGCGCACCACGCCGGGGAGCTCGGGGAAAGCCCGCCGCTGGCCGGCCGGCAGCGCCTCGAAGAGGCGGTCGGCGGCCATGCCGATCGCGAGCTCGGTGGGCCCGTAGGGAGCGCCGGCGGGGATCTCCCTCAGGCCGAGCCGGGCCGCCTTGAAGAGGGCGCGGCCCAGGCGGCCCTCCCAGAACCGGAGCCACCCCTGTCCGGGAACGTGGCCCCGGAGCTGGTGGCGCACGGCGGACGCGCTCCCCGCCCCCACCCACGCCGCGAGCGACGCGCCCAGCAGGGGGCCCATGAGTGTGCCGATTCCCGGGAGCCAGGGGCCGAACATCATCCAGCCCAGCCCGGCGGTGTGGACCCCGAGCCCCCCGGCGAGAAGGCGCTTCAGCCAGCGGTCGAGGCGGCCGGGCTCGGAGCCGTACGTGGTCGCGAGGTCCCCGCGCCGCTCCTCGAGATCGTCGCGCATCGCGCGCACGAGGTCGCCGCGGTCGTACCCCGAGCGCAGCAGCCGCCGCGCCATCTGCGTGAGCGTGGCGACCGGGGTGAGCCCCAGGGCGAGCCAGACCGTCGCCGGCACCAGCATCACCATCACCTCGAAGTCCACGATCCCCAGCGCGAACAGCGTCGCCCACACCGTCAGGCCGCCCGCCGAGAAGACCTCCGTCGCGACCACGGAGGCGGTCGACTCGCGGTTCTGCTTCATGAACAGCCGGAGCTCGATCGGCGCCTCGCGCCGTTCCTCGAGCGCACGGGCGAGCGCGCCGGCGAGCGCCTCGCCATCGGCGAAGCGCTCGGCGGGGTCCTTGGCGAGACAGCGGTCCACGGCCCGGGTGAGCGCGGCGGGGAGGCCGGGCGCGACGCTCGCGAGCGTCGGCGGGGCCAGCGTCAGGTGCTGTGCGAGCGTGGCGGCGGTGGTCGCGCCCGAAAAGGGGAGCCGCCCCGACAACGCGTAGTACCCGACCACGCCGAGCGCATAGAGGTCGCTCCGCTCGTCCACCCCCTCGCCGGCCGCCTGCTCGGGGCTCATGAACTCGGCGGTGCCGACCACGTCCCCGGCCTCGGCGAGCCCGGGCTCCGCGCTCGCGCGCGCGATCCCGAAGTCGGTCACGAGGGCACGGCCGCTCCTGGCCTCGAGCAGGATGTTGTCGGGCTTCACGTCGCGGTGCACCACGCCGTGCGCGTGGGCGTACGCGAGCGCCCACCCCACCTCGCGCAGGATGCGCGCGGCGTCCCTGGGCGGGAGCGGGCCCTTGCCCCGGACGCGCTCCCCCAGCGTCTCGCCCTCGACGTACGCCATCGCGAAGAGCACGAAGCCGCCGATCTCGTGCACGGCGTGGATCGGGACGATGTGGGGATGCGAGAGCCGGGCGGCGGTGCGCGCCTCGCGAAGGAACCGTTCGCGAAGGTCGGCGCGCGCGGCGTGCTCGGGCGGGAGCACCTTCAGCGCGACCGGGCGGTCGAGGCGAACCTCCTGCGCGAGGTAGACGATCCCCATCCCACCCCTCCCCAGCTCGCGCGTGAGGGAGTAGCGGCCGGCGAGGGCCTGTTGCAGCGCGAGGAACCCGGGAGAGGGGAGGGTGGACATGGGAAGGACGATGCATGCGCGGGCTCGGCCGCGTCAAGGAAATCGGGGCGGAAGACCGGTCGTCGCGCACGCGCCGGGCACCCGCTCCCGCCGCGCCACTCCCGCGCCCTGTCCAGCTCATACGGATCCCCCGAGCTCCGTTCCGCGAGCGGGCGGTTTGCGTGAGGGATTCGCGCCCGGAGGGCCGAGACGCCGGCGCGCCCGCGTCCGCCGCGGCGGGAACGAGCGGGGCCGTGGCGCGCCGGCGGCTCGGCGCCGTTGGCAACGGCGGTATCGTTGCCTACGGCGCGCGAAGCCCGGCCCGGAGCGCAGCGGAGGGACACGCCCGCGTCCGTAGTTTCCGTTTCGGGTCCCGGCACCGACTTTTCGGACCCGGTATCACTCACCGGGACGGCGCCGAGCGAGCCCTCGGCGCCGAACGTTTGCTTGTATGGTGCGCGGCGGAGCCCGACATTGGACGGGTCGTCCGACGTCGTCCCACGGTGCGGCCCGTCCTCCGCCGTGCCGGGTTCTTCAGCACCGTCCGGATCCCCCACCGCCGGGCTCGTTCCTGTCGGCGGACACTCACGCGACGCCGCGCAAGGGCCCGCGTGCGAAGCGACGGCCCCCAGGAGCCGCGCTCCGACCCCCTCATCCCCCCAAGAGCGGAAGGCAACCCATGCGCAAGCTGACCCTGGCCCTCGACGCGCTGGACGTGCAGTCGTTCCCCACCACGGCGATGGAAGGCCGCGGCCTCGGCACGGTGCGCGGGCGCGAGACCGGCCCCACCTGCGACGGCGACAGCTGCTGGCTGAGCTGCGAGTGCAGCTTCCAGGACACCTGCAACCAGCCCGAGATCACCTGCTTCCAGAGCTGCGCGGGCTCGTGCGCGAGCTGCCCGGTGAGCTGCAACCCGGCCCAGTGCCCCAGCGCCGACGGCCGCTGCTGAGCGGACGTTTCCTGGGTCGATCCGGATGACGCAC
>DASQLJ010000391.1:0-6979 GCA_035630095.1 Longimicrobium sp. | reverse complement strand
TCTTGGTAAGTCGATCCCTGATCATCCGCATGCAGCGATCGAAATCGGCGCCGACACGGTCCATCTTGTTGGCGAAGATCAGCCGCGGGACGCGATAGCGGTCGGCCTGGCGCCACACGGTCTCGCTCTGCGGCTCCACGCCGGCCACCGCGTCGAACACGCACACCGCGCCGTCGAGCACGCGGAGCGAGCGCTCCACCTCGACCGTGAAGTCGACGTGCCCCGGGGTGTCGATGATGTTGATGCGGTACGTCTCGCCCAGGCGCTCCCACGCGCAGGTGGTGGCCGCCGAGGTGATGGTGATGCCGCGCTCCTGCTCCTGCTCCATCCAGTCCATGGTCGCCGCACCCTCGTGCACCTCGCCGATCTTGTGCGTACGGCCCGTGTAGTACAGGATGCGCTCGGTCGTGGTCGTCTTGCCGGCATCGATGTGCGCCATGATGCCGATGTTGCGGTACTTGTCGAGCCGGGTGGTGCGTGCCATGGTTTCAGCTCTATCCTGTTACGCGGAAAGCGCGGGGCGCGGGAGCGGAGGTCCGCTCGCCGCGCGCCGCGGCTTCCAACGAGTGTTCGTTCAGCCTTCGAGCGCCGGACCAGCCCGGCGCCGGCTTTACCAGCGGTAGTGGGCGAAGGCCTTGTTGGCTTCGGCCATGCGGTGCGTGTCGTCCTTCTTCTTGATGGTCGCGCCCTCGTTGCGGGCGGCGGCCATCAGCTCGGCGGCCAGGCGGTCGGCCATGGTCTTCTCGCCGCGCGCGCGGGCGAAGCCCACCAGCCAGCGCATCCCCAGCGCGGTGCGGCGCTCGGGGCGGACCTCGACCGGCACCTGGTAGGTGGCGCCGCCCACGCGGCGGCTCTTCACCTCGAGCACGGGCTTGGCGTTGTTCAGCGCCTGCTTGAACACGGCCTCGCCGGGCTGGCCGGTCTTCTCCTCGATCACCTTCATGGCGTCGTAGAAGATCCCCTCGGCCAGGCTCTTCTTGCCGTCCAGCATCAGGGTGTTGACGAACTTGGTCACCATCTCCGAGCCGAAGACCGGGTCGGGGGTGATCGGGCGCTTCACAGCGCGAGAGCGACGGCTCATGTTACTTCTTCCCCTTCTTGCCGGCCGGTGCGCCCTTGCCACCCTTGCCGGCCGCGGCGCCCGCCTTGGGACGCTTGGCACCGTACTTGGAGCGGCTCTGGCGGCGGTCGTTCACGCCGCTGGCGTCGAGCGTGCCGCGGATGATGTGGTAGCGGACGCCCGGAAGGTCCTTCACGCGGCCGCCGCGGATGAGCACGATGCTGTGCTCCTGCAGGTTGTGGCCCTCGCCCGGGATGTACGCCGTGACCTCGAACCCGTTGGTCAGCCGGACGCGCGCGACCTTCCGCAGCGCCGAGTTCGGCTTCTTCGGGGTCGTGGTGTAGACGCGGGTGCAAACGCCGCGCTTCTGCGGGTTGTTCCGCATGGCGGGCGACTTGCTCTTGTTGACGAGCGTCTCGCGGCCCTTGCGAACGAGCTGGTTGATTGTCGGCATACCGGGACAAAACCTTGGGAGACGAAAAAACGCAGCGAAGGCCACAAGGCCTCCGCATCGCGAACGAAAAAGTTGCGCGACAGACTGGGTAAAGTAATGGAGCTGCCGGCCGGTGTCAACCCTTGGCACCAGGCGAAATCAAGGGGCCGCGCGGGAAATCGGCACCGTCGGGCGGTCTGTCCCAATCTCCGCCCTCCGCTCGGATTCGCTCGCAATCCCGTGCCTTTCCTCGACTTCGCTGCGTGGCGGGTGCTTACGGCGGGTTCTCACTAGAGACACAGAGGTCACAGAGGAGGTTCGTAGCGGTTCCCAGGTTCATGGTCCTGCGCGCCCGCAAGGTCCAGGAATTCACCCGCGACCGCGTGGTGCCCGGGGATGCCCGGCGATCCGGGCGTCAGCCTGGATCCCTCCGCGCGTAACGTGCGAAGTGCCCTCCACCGCACGGTGGAGGGCACTCGTATGCTGCCCGCGAATGCGGCGCGCCGGATCACACCACGTACAGCTTCCCCGTGGTCGTGTCGATTGCCAGCGTGGCCAGCGTGGCGGGCTCAAGGGCGGTCTTGACAGAGGGGATCCCGGTCGCGAGGCGGCTCACCTGCAGCGCATCGGCCGTCAGTGTGCCCGTTACAGCGACGTTCCCTAGAACGGTGAGGTTCCCCGAGATGCTCGCGTTCCCCGTGACGGTGGCAGAGGTGCCCACGGTAAGGGCGCCCCGCACCGACAGCCCCCCGGCCGGCACCGCCACATCACCGGCGGACGTGACGGTCAGCACCCGTTCTGGGCCATCCGTCCAGAGGAAGAAATTGTGCGGGCCCGCCCCGCCGCCCGAGCCCAGGTGCCAATTCCTGCCGTCGCTGTTCACGAGGTTGATGGACGCCTGGTTGCCGCCGGAGTTCACCGACAGCAGAGAATCGTTGTTGACTGGCCCCGCCACCTCCAGCCGGTAGGCGGAATTGGAAAGGCTGTTGGTTCCGATTCCGACAGCTGCCGTGGAGACCGAGAGGGCGCTCGAGTGCGTGACCTCGTCCTGTACGTACTGGAGCGAGGGGCCCAGCGCACTCGGGACTGACAGCTCGCTGGAGAAGGTCGTCGAGGCAGTCTCCTGCACGGCAACGGGCGAGGTCGACTGGTCGGACATGTGACACCTCAGAGATGAAGGGGGAGGAGAATGAACGGCTGTATACCGATGATACGCTAGGAATCAAATGTTGGTCAATGATTTCGTGTTCGTACCGGGCCAGCCTGCATGCGTACCATTCTCCGCCACCGCTCGTGCCGTGGCGGTGCATCGCCGGTACCGGAGATCTGCTCGCCACGATCGGGGGCTCCAGGGCCACCTGCACCTGACCCGTACGTCCGCCACACGCACCCGCGGGTGCGTACTTGTGGCCTCGCGCGCGGGCGCGTAGGTAAGTAAGGACGATGGTCCGGCGGGCGGGCCGGGGGAACGCGGCAAACAGGGGGAGTGGGACGATGGAGAAGCGGAAGCTGGGCCGGCAGGGTCTGGAGGTTTCGGCCGAGGGGCTGGGATGCATGGGGATGAGCGAGTTCTACGGCGAGGGCGACGACGGCGAGTCGCTGGCCACCATCGAGCGGGCGCTGGAGCTGGGCGTGTCCTTCCTGGACACGGCCGACATGTACGGCCCGTTCACCAACGAGGAGCTGGTGGGGCGCGCGATCCGCGGGCGGCGGGACGGCGTGGTGGTGGCGACCAAGTTCGGGATCGTGCGCGACGCGGCGAACCCGGGGGTGCGGTCGATCAGCGGCCGGCCGGAGTACGTGCGGCAGGCGGCGGAGGGGTCGCTGAAGCGGCTGGGGGTGGACCATATCGACCTCTACTACCAGCACCGCGTCGACCCCGACGTGCCGATCGAGGAGACGGTGGGGGCGATGGCGCGGCTGGTGGAGGAGGGGAAGGTGCGCTTCCTGGGCCTCAGCGAGGCGGGGGCGGAGACGATCGGCCGCGCGCACGCGGTGCACCCGATCACCGCGCTGCAGAGCGAGTGGTCGCTGTGGAGCCGCGACATCGAGGACGAGATCGTCCCCGCCGTCCGCGCGCTGGGGATCGGGCTGGTGGCGTACAGCCCGCTGGGGCGCGGCTTCCTGACCGGCGCGTTCAAGCGCCTCGCCGACTTCGCCGAGGACGACTTCCGGCGAAGCTCCCCGCGCTTCCAGGGCGAGAACTTCGCGAAGAACCTGGAGCTGGTGGCGCGCGTGGAGGAGATGGCGGACGAGAAGGGGTGCACCGCCTCGCAGCTCGCGCTGGCGTGGGTGCTGGCGCAGGGGAGCGACGTGGTGCCGATCCCCGGCACCAAGCGCCGCAAGTACCTGGAGGAGAACGTCGCCGCCACGCGGGTGGAGCTGACGAAGGACGACTTGGTGCGCATCGAGGAGATCGCGCCCAAGGGCGCCGCCGCCGGCACGCGCTACCCCGAGGCCGCGATGAGGAGCATCGGGCGGTAGACTGGTACCGGCGAGGAGGCGACACGGCCCCGGCGAGTCCGCCGGGGCCGCGTTGTTGTAATCACCTCGCAACTATCAATGTCTCAGGGAGAACCGGACGTCGGCCAGATCGCTGATGAGCGCTTCATCCGTGGGGTGCGCGCAGGCAAGTGTTGCAATCCGCTTCAAGGAGCTGCAAATTGTGCCTGACGCTCAGACGGAGTTTAGATATGACACTCGCCCAGTTCAGCATCGCGGTGGGCGCGGAACCGAAGTGGGTTCAGAACGCCATCGCCGCCCTCGGGCTCCCGGCATCCTACGATGAGACAAGAGCGCGGCGGCTCGGGCTCGCACGTGTGCTGAATGCCACGGCCGGCATGCCGCTGAAGCGCGCGTTCGACCTCGCGGGCAAGGCCTTGGCCCCGGATGCAGATCCCATCGTCCTCGTTGCGGAAGCAAAGGACGGTAGCGCCCAGGTACGAGTAGACGTACAGCGGTATCTCTCGACCTTCCTTGCGCGTCTCTCGGCAGCGGGAAGGTACACGTCTCAGCAGACAGGCCGACCCGCCCGAACTACGGACGACCCGGTCACAGTTGCTCGCGAGTATGGGATCGACATCTCGCTTCTTCAGTCGAACCTGCTGCGGACACCCGAGGAGCGGCTGCGGATTGCGGGGCAAAATGCAGAGTTCATCGGCCGCATCCGCGGAAGGGCCGGCCGATGACACTGGACAGGATGGTCGACGAGCTTAGCCGGCGGGGTATCCGCTTCGTACTGATTGGGGGATTGGCGGCGATCGCGCACGGTTCTGCCTACAATACCAACGACCTTGATATCTGCTACGACGTTGCCGACGACAATCTCGCCAAGCTGCTTGACCTGCTGACGAGTTGGGACGCATATCCCCGCGGGTGGGAAGCGGGCCTGCCGTGGTACTTCGATCTGCGGACGCTCAAGACAACTCCTCTACTTACGCTCCGCACGCGCGAAGGTGACATTGACCTTCTCGACAGTGTCGCGGGCGTGGGAGACTACCACGCGTGCCTGGCAGTTTCGGACCGAATAGCACTCGGCGAACAAGAAATCCGCGTGTTGAATCTCGATTTCTTGATCAAGTCGAAAAAGACCGCGGGCCGGAAGAAGGACCGAGAGCGGCTGATCGAGCTAGAGGCCCTGCGCGCACTCCGGGAGCAGGCGGACTAGGGGTAGCTGCGGGTGAATAGAGGAGAAAAGGGCCGGTCCTCGCGCCGAGGGCCGGCCCTTATCACATCCCCTGTCCGTGACTTACCGCACGACGCCGCCGTCGAGCTGGTCGATGAGGGCGGCGGAGGCGGGGCGCTCGCGCTGGAGGCGGGCGGCGGTGGCCTCGGCCTGGCGCATCACGCGGAGGAGGTTGCCGCCCAGGATCTTGCCGACGTCGGCGTCGCCGTAGCCGCGGCGCAGGAGCTCGGCGGTGAGGTAGGGGAAGCGCGACACGTCTTCCAGCCCCACCGGCAGCGAGTTCACGCCGTCGTAGTCGGAGCCCAGGCCCACGTGGTCGATCCCGGCCACCTTCACCACGTGGTCCACGTGGTCGGCGATGGTGCGGATGGTGCCGCGCGGCATGGGGTTCGCGCGCCGCCATTCCTCCATCCCCCGCTCGCGGGCTGCCGCGTCGGTGGGGTAGAGCGCGCGGATGCTGTCGGCCACGCCGTAGCTTGCGCGCGCCAGCGCCACCGCGCCGGGCTCGGTGAAGCCGGAGTAGAAGTTGATCATCACGATCCCGCCGTTCTGCTTCAGCCGCACCAGGATCGAGTCGGGGACGTTGCGCGGGTGGTCGGCCAGCGCGCGCACCGACGAGTGCGAGAAGATCACCGGCGCGGCGGAGACGCGGATCGCGTCGCTCATCGTCCCCGGCGACACGTGCGACAGGTCGACCAGCATCCCCAGCCGGTTCATCTCGCGCACCACTTCCTCGCCGAAGCGGGTGAGGCCGCCGTGGCGCTCGCGGTCGGTGGCGGCGTCGACCCAGTCGAGAGTGCTGGTGTGGGTGAGCGTCAGGTAGCGCGCGCCCAGGCCGTAGAACTGCCGCAGCGCGCCCAGCGAGTTCTCGATCGCGTGGCCGCCCTCGATCCCGATCAGCGCGGCCACCTTGCGCGAGCGGTGGATGCGCTGCACGTCGGCCGCGGTGAGCGCCAGCTCCATGTCGGGCGAGCCCCGCACCATGCGGTGGATCAGGTCGATCTGCTCCAGCGCCACGCGCGCGGCCCCGGGGGCGTGGCGCATGGTCTCCACCGGCACGTAGGCGGCCCAGAACACGCCGCCCACGCCGCCCTGCTTCAGGCGCGCCACGTCGGTGTGGTTCGCCGGCAGCGGGCCGTGGGGGTTCATCCGCGCCAGGTCGCCGCCGGCGCCGGTGCGGATCTCCCACGGCAGGTCGTTGTGGCCGTCGATCAGCGGGTAGCGGGCGTGCAGGCGCTGCGCCCGCGCCAGCAGGGCGACGGAGTCGGCCTGGGCGGCGAGCGGGACGGCGTGGGCGGAAAGCGCCAGTGCGGCGGCGAGCAGAATCGGGATTCGCATGTGCGGGGGAGCGGGGTGTGGGACGGAACGACGGCCATCGGCGCGGAGCGTCCCGTCGACGAGACGAGAACCGACCCCGCGCCTCCTCGCATCCACCTGGGCAGCGGGCCGAGGTCCGCGGCGGATCGGGCCATCCGGATTGATCGGTATCTCCCGAAAATACAGTGCGGGAGCGCGCCGTCAAACGCACTCCCGCACTCACGCACCCGTCAAGGAGGCGCCCGGCGACGCCGAATCCCGCCCTACTGCCCCACTCCCCTGAAAATCCCCACCGTCTGCAGCGATAGCGCCCGCGACCGGCCGATCCACTCCACGTCGGCCAGGAGCCGGCGGCGGCGGATGTAGCCGTCGAGCGTGACGGGCTGCGAGGCGAACTGCGTGGCCATGTCCGGGGGGATCAGGAGGAGGAAGTCCTCGCGCCGGGGATCGTCCTGCGAGCCCCACTTGCACTCGGCGGCGGGGA
>DASQLJ010000390.1:0-8309 GCA_035630095.1 Longimicrobium sp. | reverse complement strand
GCCCCCACATCGTGCGTCCGAAGCCCACCTGCAGCAGCGCCGTGTCGCGCACGCCGATGGCCAGCGCCGCGCCGGGCATCCCCTGCCGCCGCACCTCGCGCTGCACCACCGCCTCGGCCGCGGAGAGCTTGGCCGTCACCGGGCGGATCGCCTCCAGCGAGCGCGAGGGGATGCGCGGCACCGCGTGGAAGACGTAGCGCAGCCGCGGCACGCGGTAGAACGGCCACGCCAGCGCCACCGCGAAGCACGCCAGCAGCAGCCACACCAGCCCCCTGCGCCGGCGCGAGAACCATCCGCGATATGTCTCGGGGAGCCCTGCGGGTCCGTCCCCCTTCTCCGTACCGTCCGTCACCGTCTCTGGATCACCGCTGCGTCGGGATTCCGCGCGCCGGGCGGCCGCGAGTGTCGCCGCGATGCATCCGCACGCTCCGCGCCGCAGGGGCATCGAAGGATTGGGAAGATGCGTTCTTCAGATTTCGGTGGCGAAATATGCGAGTGAACTCGCCGCTACAACGGCACGCAGTCCGCCTTCGCGGACTTCAATCGCGATTTGCGGTGGGCCGAAGAGATCTACCGGTGACCCGAACGCACTCGCCGCGCCGCGCTCCGACGCCTACACGCGCCCGGTGAGGCGCCGAATCGCCCATTCGGCCGCCGCGGCGATCAGCAGCAGCGCAAAGAGCAGCGCGACGCTGGGGCCGCGGGGGGCGGCGGGGGATGATGCAAACCGCGCCAGCGCCGGCCGCAGCGAGTCGGGCGGGAGGATGCCGCCGCCGGAGCGCGCGGCGAGGAGGGAGAGGCGCGCCCAGGAATCCGCGTCCACGGCGGATTCGGCAGATTCGGCAGGGGATGGGGATACGGCTCGGAAGCCGGCCGCCGGCGGCTGGCCATCCACCGAGAGCGCGTGCAGCCCGGGCGCCGCGGCCACGAACGAGCCGCGCAGCACGCCCGGCGCCGCCGGATCGCGCGCCAGCCGCACCGTGTCGGCCGCGCCGCCGGGACGGGTGATCACCAGCGGCGGCACGGGCGCGCCGGCCTCCCCGCGTGCATCGTAGACGCGCACCTCGCGGCGCGTGCCGACGGCGCCGGACGCGTCCGCCAGCCGAATCGCGAGCGGCTCCGGGCGCGCGGACGAGAGCCAGTCCACCAGAGAGCGCCAGAACTCGCGGTGCTCGGCGAGGCGCCCCGCCTCCATCCGCCACCGCCACGTCTCGCCGATCGCCAGCGCGGCGGCGCGGCCGCGGCCCAGGGGACGCACCGCGAGCAGCGGCCCCGCCGGCGCTTCCGCCGCGACCGACGTCACCGCGCCCACCGCGGCGAACGGGCGCGCCGACGCGGCGACGCGGTCGCGCGGGAGCGTTGCCAGCTCCGGCGGCGCCGACCAGCGGATCGCGGCGCCGTCCACCGTCGCGTCCGCGGCGGCCGGGCGCACCATGCCGAAACCCGCGGCGCCGGCGCGGTCGCCCTGCAGCAGCACGCCGCCCCCGCGCGACGCCCACTCCGCCAGCGCCGCCGCCTCGCCGTTGGTCAGCGGCGCCCCGTCGAGCACGATGGCCGCGTCCACCCGCGCCAGTCGCGCGGGCGAGATCGCGCCGCCGCCCGCTTCCACCGCGAGCCCGCGGCCCAGCGCCATGCTCGTCTCCACCCGCGCGCCGCTCTCCTCCAGCGCGCGGACGACGAACTTCGCCTCCCAGTCCGGGAATCCCGCGCGCAGCAGCACCCGCGGCGGTCCCGCCGAGTCCACCCACGCACCGGCCGTCGCGCCAGCGCTGTCGCCGCGCGGCCACACGGCGCGCACGCCCCACTCGCGCCACCCCTCCGCCGCCGGGCGCACCCGGAAGGCGCCGGACGCGTTGCCGCGGCCGTCGGCGCGCACGGTCAGGCTGTCCACCGCCGCGCCCGCCTCGGTGAGGAAGACGCGCGCGCTGTCGCCCGCCGGGCCGTGCACGCGGAACGACACCGCCGCCGCGCGCCCAGCCAGCGGCCGCGCCGTCGCCGTAGCATCGACCGAGCGGACATTCCGAGGCGCCGTGGCGAACACCGGCGTCCGCTCCGCCGCCGCCGCGAGCGTCTCCAACTCCGCGGCGGACGGCGCGAGCGGCGATTCGTAGGCGATGGCGGCGGGCGCATCTCCCCCCAGCAGAGCGGCGGGGTTCGACAGGTCGCCGGCGGAGCGGATGCGCACGACGCGCCCCGCCACGCTCTCCGGCCGCCACAGCGACGGCAGCGCGAGCGCGAGCACCAGCAGCGCCAGCACGATGACGCGGAGGACGGCGGGAACGGCGGCGGGGAGGCGGGTCATGCCGAGGCCCCGCGAGGCGCCCGAGGCATCGAGCGCATCGACCACTCAGCTTTCGGGAGACAAATCCAGCGGGTGGGGAAAAATCTCTCGGATGCTGAAGGGAGCAGGGCGAATGAATTCGCTGCAACAACGACACGAAGTCCGCCTTCGCGGACTACTGGCAGCGGAGCAGCCGCGGTTCCGGCGCGCGCAAGGGATCCCACGGAGCCCGACGTGGCCGCGGCCGAGAAGAAGGAGCCGGCGTGAAGCGCCCCAGGTCCCTCTCCCAGGTTGTTTTGGGAAAGGGACAGCCGCGAAGCGGCAGGGTGAGGGCCCGGCGGAGTGCCATCGAGCAGCCTCCCGCAGTTTGGGAGGCTTCCCATTGTTGTAGCTGCGGATTCATCCGCCCGGCGCGAGGCTGGAGCCGGGCTCACGTCCTGATCGTGCGAAACGGCCCGGTGGGGGGGCCGTCCCCATGGCCATCCCCCTCGAGCTCTGGGCGACACCGGCGTGGCTGGGTCGGGCCGCACGACCGGGTCAGGACGTCGCCCCATCACCGCGTCAGCGCGTAGACGACGACGTTCACGGCGAAGCGCGTGTTGTCGACGGACTGGAAGCGCTTGTTGCGGAAGTGGTAGCTCCACTCGCTGCTGTAGTCCTTGTTGCTGTAGAGCACGCCCAGCCGCCCGTTCACCTCCACGCCCATGAGCTGCTCGTGCACCAGGTTGTCGCCCCAGCCGTTCAGCTCGTGGCTCGTGGTGGGCGGCTCGTCGAAGGCGAAGAAGGCGCGGTAGATCTCGTGGTTGTTGGGCAGCGGCTTCAGCGCGCCCGTGCCGAAGATGCGGCGCAGCTCGGCGGTCGCGGTCTTGTGGAAGGCACCGTCCACGTCGTGGTTGTGGTCGTCGATGAAGATGAAGCCGCCGCGCTCCACGAACGCCTTCAGGTTCGCGCTCTCCTGCTGGCTGAAACGGACCGGCAGGTGCCCCGTCAGGTAGACGAAGGGAAAGCGGAACAGCTCGGGGCTCGACAGGTCCACCGTCGCCCCGCGCGGCGCCACGGGGATCGCCGTGTACTGCGCGATGGAGTGGATCACGTTCCCAGGGACCAGCGGCGCCGAGTTCCAATCCCCCGACTCGTAGCGCGCCGTGGCGAACACGAACGGATCCGGGCGCACCGAAGCCGCCACCGTCGCTACGAGCGAGAGCGCGGCGGCCGCGCGGGCGAGCCGAAGCAGCGCCCGCCTCACGATCCCCTCCCCAGGCGCCGGTAGTATTCCGCGGCCGCAGGGTCGACGGTGGACGGAAGCGGTCGGGCGCGGGTGGACGCCCCCGGCGCGATGCGGGCGCGGGCGCGCAGCAGCAGCGCGCGCGCCTGCGCCGTGCGCCCCGCCTGCGCCTCGCCCGCGGCGCGCGAGAGGAGCGCGGCCGCCTGCGCGTCGCCCGCGCTGCCGGCGAGCGCGCGCGCGGCCAGGCCGCTGAGCCGCAGCGAGAGCACCCGCGGCGGCGCCGTCGCCGCGCCGGCCGCGACGCGGTCGATCTCGGCCAGCAGCGCGTCCGCCGAGGGGAGCGGGATGCCGGCGCCGCGGCCGGCGGGGGCGGCGTCGTCGGTCTTCCCCTGCCCGCGCGCCGAGTCGACGTTCACGGCGTCCACCCGCACGTTGGCGGTGGGGAAGATGCGCTCGGCGCGGCGCAGCTCGTCGATGATGCGCAGCGCCTGGAGCTGGTGCGGGATGGCGGCGCCGGGCGCGCCCTGGTTCAGCTCGCGCTCGGCGGCCCACATCAGGTTGTAGAGATCGAGCAACGTGCGGTTCACGTCCAGGATCGGGTCCTCGTCGTGCTTGTGCCCCACCTCGTCCACGGTCCCCTGCCCCGTCGCCGCCGAGGCCGCCGCCAGCACCTGCTCGTTGAACGATTCCCCGCCCGCCGCCTGACCTCCGGGCGTCGTCGCGGGCGCAGCCGCCGGCGCCTCGTCGTCGTGGCTCCCGGCGCCGCCGTGCTCGGTGAAGCCCGGCTGCTCGCCGTCCTGGATCCCCGCCGTCTGCCGGGTGAAGATCTGCTCGCCCACCCGCTCCCGCAGGCGCCCCTGGTCGCTGGAGATCACGGCCGCGCGCGACGCCAGCTCGCCGCCGGCGACGCGGCCGCGCTCCGCGTGCAGCCGCTGGGTGCGGATCAGCACCATGCGCTGGGAGAGGAGCGGGTCCTTCGGCAGCTCCATCGGGAAGCCGACGTCGGTGTTGACCTGGTCCATCTCCTCGGGGCGGGCGATGCGGATCATCCGCGTGCGGGAGACGCTTTCGCCGGGGCCGGTGACGGTGTTGCGGTCGGTCGCCACGGCGCGGAGGTGGATGACGTCGCCGGGCTGGAGCTGCATCGCGTCCAGGTCCAGCACCCGCTCGCCGGCGGCCGTCTTCTCCGCCCGCCGCAGCGAGGTGAAGGGCCAGGTGCCGTCCGTGTATTCGAAGGTCTCGCCGCTGCCCCGGGTGCGGCTCCAGCTCAGGACGAACGCGCCCACGCCGTAGTCGTCCGACGCGGTGGCGCGCACGGCGATGCGGCCGCGCGGCGCGGCGAGGACCAGGTCGGCCTCGGGCGCGGTGAGCTGCACGTCGGGCGCGCGGTCGGGGAGCACGATCGCCGGCACCACGCGGCGCGACACGACCTCGCCGCGCGCCACGGCCTCCAGCGAGATCCCGCGCTCGCCGGGCGATTGAATCCATTCCGCCACCCACTCGCCGCCCTCGCGCCGCACCGGGAGCGCGCCGCCGCCGATCCGCGTGGCGCGCACCGCGTCCCATCTCCCGAAGAAGGCGGAGCGCAGCCGCACCCGGCTCCCCGCCAGCGCCTGCAGCGGCTCGTCGCCGCGGCCGTCCGCCGGGGCCAGGCCGGCGTACGCGGGCGGCGTCACGCGCCAGCGCATCTCGTCGAACACCGGCATCGGCGGCGTGGGGACGGCGGGGAGGGTGGCGGCGCGCACCTCGCGCCAGCGCCCCTCGTAGCTGTCCATCGGCGCCGCCCACCGCCGCCACGCCTCGCGCGCGGCCGTGGGGAAGGCGATGGAGAACGCCAGCGCCATCGACCACGCCACGATCAGCACCACCAGCGGCAGCCCCAGCCCCAACGGCGCCACCCCGCGCACGTCGGCCTCCGCCAGCCGCCGCTCCGCGTCGGCCACGAAGGCGCGCGCGACGCGGGATTCGGGGTCGCCCAGCGCCACGTCGAAGGCGGTGATCAGGCGGTTGTCGAGCTCGGGGATGCGCTCCTCGGCCAGCAGCGCGAAGCGCCGGGCGGCAGGCGGCCGGACGATACGCCACGCGGCGGTCGCGAAGACGCCGCCGGCCAGCGCCAGCGGGAGCCAGCGCAGCACCTCGCGCAGCACGGCCCGCATCGGCACCAGCAGGTCCGCGCCCACCAGCAGCACGGCGGACGCGGCCAGCAGCGCGGGGCCGATCACCAGCGCGCGCAGCAGCACCGACCAACGCCAGATCTTGCGCACGCGCGCCACGATCCGCTCCACCGGCGGGAGCACCGGGGGCGGCGTGCGGGGGGGCTGGCGAAGGGCGACGCTCATGCTGGTCTGTTACGACGGTACGCGAAAAACGTTTCGGCGGCCGCCACCAGCAGCGCGGCCGCCATCACCCACCGCCCCAGCGCCGTCCCGCCCCCCGGCGCGGTGACCGCGCGCGCCGCCGCCATCGCCGGCCCGGCGCCTCGCAGCACGGCGCGCGCCCCGGCATCCAGCGGCGCGTCCGCACCCGCGGTTTCGGTGGATTCACAGCCGCGCGCCAGCCGGCCCAGCGCGCGCGGATACGTCCCCTCCATCACCATCTCCCCCCGCCCCAGCGCCGTCCCCACCACGACGACGCAGCCGCGCCCCATGCGCCGCGCGACCGCCGCCGGCTGCCCATCGTCCCACGCCGCGATCACCGCCGCGCCGCGCGATCGGCCGCCCAGCACGCGGGCCGCGGCGCCGGAAAGCTGCAGCCCGTCGTCGAACCAGATCGCGCCGGCCACGCTGTCCGTCCGCGCCGCCTTCGCCCACGGCAGCGGGTCGATGGAGGAAATCGCCCCCGCGTCCACCAGCAGCGTCGCTCCCCGCTCAGCCCGCACGACGACCTCTCGCGCCATCTCCGACGGCAGCGGCGAGCCGATGACGATCAGCCCCGCGCCAGCGGGCGGCAGCGGCTGGCCCGGCGCGACGACCGTCACCGTCCATCCCACTGCCCCCAACGCCGCGGCCGGATACTGCGTCGCGCGGTCGCGCGGATCGGCGAGGTAGAGCGCCTGCTTCGCCGCCGCGACGGTGTCGGTGATCGCCGAATCCACCCCGCCCGCCTCCGTCACCGCGACCAGGTCGATCGCGCCCGGCCAGACGGCGCGGCGCAGCGGGGCGATGCCGTCGCTCCATCCGCTCCAGCGCGGCCGCGTGACCAGCGTCACGCGCACCGAGTCGGCGCCGCGCAGCTCGCGCGCGGCGCCGGGGATCGCGCGCAGGGCGGCTGCGTAGCGCGCGGGGGATGCGAACGCCGGCGCGGCCGCGAGCGAGTCGAACAGCGCGGGCGAGACGCGGCGCCGCGGCACGCGCACGGCGGCGGTGTCGAAGAGCACCAGCTCGCCGCGCGGCTCGCCGTCCGCCCCCAGCAGCCGCTGCCGCGCCACGGCGACGGCCTGGAGCGCTCCATCTCCCGATGCCATCGCGGCGCCGCGGTCCAGCAGCACGATCTCGCTCGCGCCCCGGGCATCGGGGAGCCAGGCGGGGCGCGCGAAGGCGGCGCCGGCCAGGAACAGCAGGAGCATCCGCAGCGCCAGCAGCAGCGGGTCCGTGGGCCGCGAGACGCGGACGGAGGTACGCGGGTTCGGCGCGAGGAAGCGCTCGGTGGGGAGCGGCGCGCGGGCGGGCGGGCGGCGCCGGATCAGGTGCAGCGCGAGGGGGACCAGCGCGGCCAGCGCGCCGGCCAGCAGGAACGCCGGGGTGCCGAAGGTGATCACCGGGCTACCCGCGCCTCCGGTTCACCCACGCCACCAGCGCCTGCTCCACCGGCTGCGCGGTCGTGAGCGGCACGTACTCCACGCCGCGCTGGCGCAGCCGGTCGGCCAGCGAATCGTAGTACGCCGCCACGCGCCGGGCGTAGCCGGGGTCCTGCCGCGGCGTGGCCGGCACCTGCCGCGAGGGGTGCTCGGGGTCGTAGAACAGCCCCGCGTCCGGCGCCGCCTCGCCCGACTCCTCGGGGGTGAGCACGCGCATCACGATCACCTCGTCGCCGCGCGCGCGCAGGCGCCCGGCCGCTGCCACCAGCGCCGCGCCTCCGTCGTCCTCCAGCAGGTCGGAGACGATGATCGCGCGGCCGCCGCGGCGCATCGCCACGCCCACGCGGTCCAGCACGTCGGCCACGCCGCCCGGCCCGCCGGCCTCCAGCCGTTCGAGCCCGAGCAGCAGGTCGTGCAGGTGGCCCTTCCGCGCGCGCGGCCCCAGCAGCAGCCGCGGCTCCGCGCCGAACGCCGCCAGCCCCACCGCGTCGCCCGCGCCGATCATCAGGTGCGCCAGTGCGGCGGCCACGTAGCCCGCGTAGCGCAGCTTCGCGATCCCCCCCTCGCCGGCGTAGCCCATCGACGCCGACGCGTCCACCACCAGGTATGCCTGGAGGTTGGAGCGCTCCTCGAACTCGCGGACGTACAGCCGGTCGGTGCGCGCGTACAGCTTCCAGTCGAGGTAGCGGACGTCGTCGCCCTGCTGGTAGTCGCGGTGCTTGGCGAAGTCCTCCCCCGCCCCGCGCAGCGGCGAGCGGTGGATCCCCGCCTGGAACCCGCGCACCACCGTCTTGGCGATCACCTCCAGGCCGCCCAGGTGCTCCAGCAGGCCGGGGGGGAGGAAGGAGGTGGAGGCGGTCATGCGGGGACTCCGGCGACGACCCGGGCTCGACGTGATGGCGTTCGAGGTCCGGAGATCGAGTCGTTCCCGCGAGCCCCCGAGGCCCTCTCCCTGGCTCGTTCCTCGCCTGTCCCTCCCCCAAAACAACCTGGGGGAGGGACAACAC
>DASQLJ010000389.1:0-6768 GCA_035630095.1 Longimicrobium sp. | reverse complement strand
GGTTTTTCGATTTGTTCGGTCAAGATCCTGTCCAAACTACAAACGACGAAACGGCCGCCCGACGTAAGGTACGTCGCGACGGCCGTTTACAAGGGGTGAGCGAGGGGACTTGAACCCCCGACCTCCAGGGCCACAACCTGGCGCTCTAACCGACTGAGCTACGCCCACCGTAAGATCCTGCCCGACACCCGCGCCCTGTCCGGCCTTTCCTGCCCCGATGCCACGCGCCAGACAGGACTCGAACCTGTGACCCACAGCTTAGAAGGCTGTTGCTCTATCCACCTGAGCTACTGGCGCAGGTACTGCCCTTCAAGTCGAGCCGGCCGGCGCTGCGGCCGCTCCGACCCAGTCGGGGCGGCCGGATTTGAACCGGCGACCCTCTGCTCCCAAAGCAGATGCGCTACCGGGCTGCGCCACGCCCCGATCTGTCCGACAGGCCAAAAAGATAGCCATTCCAGCCGTTCTCGTCAACCGCGCCCCGCCCCGCGGTGCCACCCCGAGCGCAGCTTCACGCTCGTCCATTCCTCCCTTCTTCCCAGGATCCGTGCCCGCGCAGGTGCCGCAGGCCCCCCCGCTGTCCCCGCTACGCCGCTGCGGCCAGGCGCGGCCGAGGCGGGTGGGCGTCGGCGACGGGTGGCGCGGCGGGGGCGGGCTCGTCGCCGGTGCGGAAGCGGCCGGTCTCGTCCTGCAGGCCGCGGGCGATGCGGGCCAGCTCGTCGGCGCTGGCGCTCATCTCCTCCATGCTGGCGGTGATCTCCTCCACCGCGGCGGCGGCGTCCTCGGCGGCGGCGGCGTTGGCCTGCGAGAGCGCCAGCATCCCGCGCCCGCCGGCCTCGCCCTCGAGCCCCGCCACGTTCAGCACGCCGCGGCTCGACGAGGCGATCTCGCGCGCGGCACGGTTGATGGCGCCCACCTCGCGCACCGTGCCGTCCACCACGGTCATGATCTGCTCCAGCGCGCCGCCCGCGCCTTCCGCCAGCCGCGAGCCGGCCTCCACCTCGGCGGTGCCGCGGCGCATGCTCTCCACCGCGCGGGCCGTGGTGCCCTGCACGCTGGCGATCAGCTCGGCCGCCTCGCGCGCCGAGTCGCCGCTCTGCGCCGCCAGCTTGCGCACCTCCTCGGCCACCACGGCGAAGCCGCGGCCGTGCTCGCCGGCGCGCGCGGCCTCGATGGCGGCGTTCAGCGCCAGGAGGTTGGTCTGGTTGGCGATCGCCGCCACCGCCTGGGTGATGCGCCCGATCCGCTCGCTGAAGCCGTTGAGCTCGGCGATGCGCGCGGCGCTCTCCAGCACCGTCTCGCGGATGCGGCCCAGGCTTCCCACCGCCTCGCCGATCACCTGCGTGCCGTCGCGGGCCACGTCGCGCGCGCGGCGGCTCTCGTCGGCCACGGCCTCGGCGCGCGCGGCCACGCCGTCGATCCCCTCGGTCACGGTGCCCAGCGCGTCGGCCAGCATCTGCGCGGCGTGCGCCTGCTCCTGCGCCCCGGCCACCAGCTGCGTGAGCGACGCCGCCAGCCCGGCGGCGGCGTGCGTCACGTGGTCGCTGGCGGCGCTGAAGCCCTGCGCCACGTCGCTCACCTGCCCGGCGCGGCCGCGCACCTCGCGCATCGCGCCCGCCAGCCGCCCCGTGCCGTCGTTGATGGCGCCCACCGCGTTGCCCACGGCGCCCTCGCCGCGATCGGCGCGGGCGGTCAGGTCGCCCTGGCCCACGCGGTCGGCCAGCGCAACCAGCGCCTGCGCCTGCCGCGTCTCGCCGGCCAGCAGGCGCGACATGTACACCAGGATCGTCACCTCGAACACCACCCACGCCGCGTGCACGGCCACGATCCCCCAGCCGAAGTGGTCGCGAAAGACGTGAAGCTCGCCACCGCCCTGCTGCACCAGGTTCCCCAGCGCATGGTGCGCGGCCACCACCACGGCGCCCCACACCGGCACGCGCCAGTCGCGGTACATCAGCAGGAACGCCAGGATGGCGAAGATGTGGAAGTGCATCTCGATCATCCCGCCGGTCTGGTGGATGATCAGCGCCGACGTCAGCAGGAGCGCGGTGGCGATGGTGAGCCGCGACGCCAGCGTCCCCCGCAGCCGCCACGCCGCCAGCCCGCCGGCCGCGATGCACGGCACGCCGAACAGCAGCACCGCGAGCCAGGTTCCGCGCAGCGGCGCCAGCGCCAGCATCAGCGGAAGGTGGCCGGCCAGAAGCAGCGCCAGCATGCGGTCGGTGCGCGCGTAGGTCTCGTCCAGCAGGCTGCCGCCGGCGCGGGCGGGAACGTCGGTGGCGCCGCGGGCGAACAGGCGCGCGGCGCCGAGGGAGATGTCGGGGGTCGTGGTCGGGGTCATCGCGGAAGCGGTTGTGCGGGCCGGAGGCGGGTGGTCACCGTCGCGCCTGGCGACGTCTATTCCAACGTTTGTCCAAGGATACGTCGGGGGCGGATCGAACGGATTCAGCCGCGCACCCCGCGGGCCGTGTCTACCCCGCCCGTATCTTCGGCGCCTGGAAAAACCCGCGGAAGAACGGGATGATACGGGTGGATTTCGATCCGGGGAAAAGATCGATCCCGGCCGTGATCGGGAGCGCCGGGAAGACGCTCGGAGTGGATCACGAAGCCGGGATGAACAGACCGAGGTGCGGCGATGGCTGCGTTGCGCGTGAATGTCGCACCCGGGCGGGGATCTGTCCATCCCCCGCCCCACCCGCCAGCCGCGCTGGCCGTCGCGTCGAACGGGTGGGCATGGAACGCGCGCGGGTGGAGGCGGGCGACGTACGAAGCGGGGCCAGGCACCCCGTCGCGGAAGTAGCCTCATGCGGATCCCCACGAATGCCGTTCCGCGAGCGGATTGCGTGAGGGATTCGCGCCCGGAGGGCCGAGACGCCGGCGCGCCCGCGTCCGGCACCGCGGGAACGCGAGCAGCCGTGGCGCGCTGGTGGCTCGGCGCCGTTGGCAACGGCGGTATCGTTGCCTACGGCGCGCGAAGCCCGGCCCGGAGCGCAGCGGAGGGACACGCCCGGACCCGTCTTTTCCGTCGACGGCCCGGGCACCTACTTTTCGGACTCCGTATCAGACGTGCGGACGTAGCTGCTGGCGAGGGCGCCATACGGAAAGGCCGCGGGATGAACCGGCATGGGAGGAGGAGCGGATGCTGCAGCGGTACGAGTTCGAGGGCGCCGAGGTGCGGGCGCTGGTGGAGGAAGCGCAGGCCGCGCCGGTGCGGCTGCTGACGGAGGCCCAGCGGTACGTGGCCGCCGGCGTGGACCTGCACGCGCCGGATGCGGTGCTGGACGAGGACGTGGACCACCCGGAAACCGGCGCCCCGCCCGGGCTGTGGCTGATGAACGACAGCGGCGTCTACCTGCGCAGCAACGCGAAGTCGCGCCGGAAGGATTCCGTCGCCTACGCGCGCGGCTACCGCGGCGGCGTGCAGGTGGGGGACGAAGTCTACGCGGAATTCATCGACGCCGGCCCGCTGGGCCAGGTGCGCGCCGGCGACACCCTCGTCGTTACCCTGGACGAGCAAAAGGTGCGGCTGTCGCTGCTGCGGGACGAGTAGGGCGCGGCAAAGCGCACGCAAACAGCCCGCGCGGTCGGCGTGCCGCGCGGGCTGTCGTTCGTCCGGGTCCTTCAGGCGTCGATGATCAGTGGCTCGCGGCACCCCGAACAGGCCACCCGGCCAGCAGCGCGGCGATCGCGGCGCGCACGCCGCGGCCGCGGTGGCTGATCTCGTTCTTCCGCTCGGGCGGGAGCTCGGCCATCGTCTTCCCCTCGTCCGGGAGAAGGAAGAGCGGATCGTAGCCGAAGCCGCCGGTTCCGCGCGGCGCGTCGAGCACCACGCCGTCGCAGCGCCCGACGAACACCTCGTCGCGGCCGGACGCGTCGGCCAGGGCGACGGCGGCGACGTAGTGCGCCGTCCTCTCCGCGGGCGGTACCTCCGCGAGGAGACGAAGTAGATACGCGTTGTTGGCCTCGTCCTGCCGCAGCCCGCGCGTCTCATCCTCGCCGGCGAAGCGGCGCGAGCGCACGCCCGGCGCGCCGCCCAGCGCGTCCACGCAGAGGCCGGAGTCGTCGGCCAGCGTCAGTTCCCCGGTCATCCCGGCGAAATAGCGCGCCTTGGCGAGCGCGTTCTCCTCGAACGTCTCGAACACCTCCAGCGCGTCCTCCTCCGGCGTCTCCTCGATCCCCAGGTCCCCGGGTCCGACTACCTGGAAGTGCGGCTGTCCGGCCAGGATCTCGCGGATCTCGCGCACCTTGCCGGGGTTGCGCGTCGCGACCAGCAGGCGCGTCATGCGGCCTCCCTGAACTGCGGCCTCATACCAGTTCTCACGATTAACTGTGCAGACCAGGCGGTGTCATCCCGAGGCCGGCCACGCCTCGCCGGGTCCTCGCTAACGCTTGCAGGCCGAAGGATCCATAACACGTCGATGCGACACCTTGGCCGTAGCGCTCCGTCGATTATAGATCCATCGGGCTGCGGCCATTGGCGTGGCCGCGGTGCCGAGTGGTCGCCCTCAGCATGACAAGTTCGTGGTCGGTGAGGAATGCACAGTCAGGAGGAACGGAGGAAGCGGAGAACCGCGTGGTTCCTCCGTTCCCTCCGCTGCTCCGTGTGACATCCAGCTGTTTCGTCGGATGAGGATGCGGAGCCCTCTGCCACGCTCACGATCCGGCCACGGCCTGGCGCTGGGCGGCGTGGAGGGCGCGGACGGAGGACATCATCATCTCCGTGAGGTCGAAGAGCTGCTGCGGCGCGAAATCGCCCTGCTCGCCGGTGCCCTGCACCTCGATGATCCCGCCCGACTCGCGCGCCACCAGGTTCAGGTCCACCTCGGCGGCCGAATCCTCCGGGTAGTCCAGGTCCAGCAGCAACCGTCCGTCGACGACTCCGGCACTGACAGCGGCCACGAACTGGCGGAAGGGCGACGCGGGGAGGCCGGCCTTCGCCGCCGCCCAGGCGCAGGCGTCGTACAGCGCGACGGCGCCGCCGGTGACGGAGGCGGTGCGCGTGCCGCCGTCGGCCTGCAGCACGTCGCAGTCGATGGTGATGGTGCGCTCGCCCAGCGCCTTCATGTCCACGCAGGCGCGCAGCGAGCGGCCGATCAGGCGCTGGATCTCCTGCGTGCGGCCGCCGATCTGCCCGCGCTCGCGGCGGTTGCGGGTGTTGGTGGCGCGCGGCAGCATCGAATACTCCGCCGTCACCCATCCCTCCCCCCGCCCCTTCTTCCACCCCGGCACGCCCTCCTCGACGGACGCGGTGCAGAGCACTTTCGTGCGGCCCACCGTGATCAGGCACGAGCCTTCCGCGTATTCCGAGACGCCGCGCTCCAGCCGCAGCGGGCGCGGCTCCCCCGGCGCGCGCCCGTCGTTCCTCGCCTTCTCCTCACCCGTCATCCCGGCCCCCCTGGCGAATGCGTTGCACGATGCTCGTCGTCGACTTCCCCGGCACCAGCGGGATCACCTCCACGCGCCCCCCGGCGTCCTCCACCTCGTCCGCGCCAGCGATGCGATCGCGCGTGTAGTCGCCGCCCTTCACCAGCACGTCGGGGAGGAGGCGGGCGATCAGCTCGCGCGGCGTGTCCTGGTCGAAGTGCGTCACGTAGTCGACCGAGGCGAGCCCCGCGAGCACGTAGGCGCGGTCGTCCTGCGGGTTGATGGGGCGCCCGTCGCCCTTCCCCAGCCGCCGCGCGGAGGCGTCGGTATTGACGGCGACGACGAGGAGGTCGCCGAGCGCCTTCGCGCGGGCGAGGTAGTCCACGTGGCCGCGGTGGAGGACGTCGAACACGCCGTTGGTGAAGACGACGCGCTCCGTCCGCGGGCGCCGGAAGCGGGTCAGCAGCTCGTCCGGCGGCAGGACCTTGGCGGCGGGATCGATCACGGCGCGGCGGGCTCCGGCCCGCGCGGGCTCTCGCCGCGCACGCGCGCCAGCAGCTCGCCCGCGCCCAGCGCCAGCATCCGCGCGGCCAGCTCGCGCCCCGCATCCGCGGAGGTGGCGGTCCACGCGTCGCCCTCGACGAAGACGGAGTCGCGCAGCACGTCCTCGCCATCGACGTCCGCCACCAGCCCGTGCAGCGTCAGCCCCTCGTCGTCCAGCGTGGCCAGCGCGCCGATCGGGATCTGGCAGCCGCCCTCCAGCGCCGCGAGGAAGGCGCGCTCCGCCGCGCAGCAGGCGGCGGTGATGGGGTCGTGGAAGTCCGCCAGCAGCGCGGCGATGCGCGCGTCCCCCGTCCTCGCCACCACGCCCAGCGCGCCCTGGCCCACGGCGGGGAGCCACTCCGCGGGGTCGAGATAGGCGGCGATGCGGTCGTCCCAGCCGAGACGCAGGACGCCCGCCGCGGCCAGCACGATCGCGTCGTAATCGCCGCGGTCGAGCCTGGCCAGGCGGGTGTTCAGGTTCCCGCGCAGGTCCGTCACCTCCAGGTCGGGCCGGGCGGCGCGGAGCTGCGCGCGGCGGCGCAGCGAGCTGGTGCCCACCCGCGCGCCCGCGGGGAGCGTCATGAGCGTCCCCGTGCGCCCCGGCGCCAGCAGGAGCACGTCGCGCGGGTCGGCCCGCCGGCCCACGGCGACGATCTCCAGGCCGTCGGGGACGCGCGTGGGCACGTCCTTGAGCGAGTGGACGGCCAGGTCCGCCTCGCCGGAGAGGAGCGCGACGTCCAGCTCCTTGGTGAACAGCCCCTTGTCGCCGATCTTGGCCAGGGGCACGTCCTGCACGTTGTCGCCCGTGGTCTTGATCACCCTGATCTCGACGTCGATCCCGGGCGACGCGGCGCGGATCGCCTC
>DASQLJ010000388.1:0-2099 GCA_035630095.1 Longimicrobium sp. | reverse complement strand
CTTCGCGCTTCCCATCGACGACCTGTCGCGGCTCGACGAGACGGCGCGCGAGACGGAGGTGCGGCGGCGCGCGCGGGAGGATGCGGCGCGGCCCTTCGACCTCTCGGCGGGTCCGCTCTTCCGCGCCGCGCTGCTGCGGCTGGACGCGGAAGATCACGTCCTGCTCCTGTCCATACACCACATCCTGAGCGACCAGTGGAGCATGGAAGTGCTCCGCCGAGAGCTCTCGACGCTGTACGCGGCGTACCGCGACGGCGGGGAATCGCCGCTTCCCGAGCTGGCGGTTCAATACGCGGACTACGCCGTGTGGCAGCGCGAGCAGCTGGGGGGCGAGGCCCTGGATCGCCATCTCGCGTACTGGAAGGAGCGCCTGGCCGGAGCACCGGAGCTGCTGGAGCTGCCGACGGACCGTCCCCGCCCGGCGGTGCAGACGTACCGCGGGGCGCACGAGGGGATCACGCTGTCCGGCGAGCTGCTGGCGGGCCTGGAGGCGCTTGGGCGCAACGAAGGCGCGACGCTGTACATGACGCTGCTGGGCGCTTTCCAGGCGCTGCTGGGCAGGTACGGCGGGAGCGAGGACGTGGTGGTGGGGAGCCCGATCTCGGGACGGACGCGCCGGGAGGTGGAGGAGCTGATCGGCCTCTTCCTCAACACGCTAGTGCTGCGCGCCGACCTCTCGGCCGACCCCACCTTCCGCGAGCTGCTGGGGCGCGTGCGCGAGGGGACGCTGGGCGCCTTCGAGCACCAGGAGATCCCGTTCGAGCGCCTGGTCACCGAGCTCCAGCCGGGGAGGTCCCTGAGCTACTCGCCCCTGTTCCAGGTGATGTTCGTGCTCCAGGAGGCGGGACGCTCCGCGGGCGCGGGGAGCCTCGAGCTGCGGAGCCTGGGCGCGGCGAGCAGCGGGACGAGCAAGTTCGACCTGACGCTGTTCATGGTCCGGCACGCGGGGGGCCTCACCGCCACACTGGAATACAACACGGACCTGTTCGAAAGCGGCACCGTCCGGCGGATGCTGGGGCACCTGAAGTGTGTCCTGGAGGAGGTCGCCGCGGACGCGGACGTGCGCCTCTCGAGGCTGTCGCTGATGGAGGACGCGGAGCGGCGGCAGGTGGTGTCGGAGTGGAACGCCACGGACGCCGCGTACCCGACGGAGCGCTGCGCCCACGAGCTGTTCGAGGCGCAGGCGGAGCGCACGCCGGGCGCGGTGGCGCTGCGCCACGAGGGCGGGAGCCTGACCTACGGCGAGCTGGAGACACGCGCGAACCGGCTGGCGCGCCATCTCCGCGGGCTGGGCGTGGGCCCGGACGCACGCGTGGGGCTGTGCCTGGAGCGGGGTCCCGAGCTGATGGTCGGGGTGCTAGGGATCCTCAAGGCCGGGGGTGCCTACGTGCCGCTGGACCCGGCGTACCCCGGGGAGCGCCTGGCGTACATGCTGGAGGACTCTGCCGCGCGGGTGCTGCTGACGCAGGCGAGCCTGGCGGAGCGGCTCCCGGCCGGCGAGGCAGCGGTGGTGCGGCTGGACGCGGACGCGGGGGAGATCGAGCGCGAGAGCGGCGAGCGGCTGGGGGTGCCGGTCGGCCCCGACAACCTGGCGTACGTCATCTACACCTCCGGATCGACCGGCAGGCCGAAGGGAGTGGCGATGCCGCACCGGCCGCTGGTCAACCTGCTCGCCTGGCAGGATGTCTCTGGGCGCGCGCCCGCGGGCGCGGTGACGCTGCAGTTCACCAGCATCAGCTTCGACGTCTCCTTCCAGGAGATCTTCTCCACCTGGGGCGCGGGCGGCACCCTGGTGCTGACCTCGGAGGAGGTCCGCGCCGACCTGCCGCGGCTCGCGCGCCTCCTGGAAGCGGAGGGGATCGAGCGGATCTTCCTCCCCTTTATCGCCCTGCAGCACCTGGCCGAAGCCTCGGTGGAGCAGGGGATCGCCCCGGCCTCCCTGCGTGAGGTGATCACCGCGGGCGAGCAGCTCCGCGTGACCGAGCCGATCCGGCGCTGGTTCTCCCGGATGCCCGGGTGCGTGCTGGTGAACCAGTACGGCCCCTCCGAGACGCACGTCGTCAGCGCGCGCGTGCTCGAAGGTGAGCCCGCGGACTGGC
>DASQLJ010000387.1:0-14241 GCA_035630095.1 Longimicrobium sp. | reverse complement strand
CCTCGCCCTCCACGAGGATGATCCCACGGGAGAACAGTATCTCGCCGCGGGTGACGTCCAGGTACCGCTCCAAGTCCTCCTCTTCTGCCGGGCTCAGGGCGAGCCCGGCGGTGGAAACGGCCTCCGTGCCCCCGCCTTCCGCGGAGCGCAGGAGAACCAGCGAGCGCACCGGCGCGACACTCACCACGTGCGGGGAATGGGTGGTGAGGAGGAGCGTTACCGGATCGATTCCCACTGCCCCGGGCGCGCCGCCCGGGTCAGCCCCGGCTCCGTCGCCCAGGTGGGCGCGCCGCCGGAGCACGCTCCGATACACGAGCCGCTGAACGTGCGGATGGAGATGGGCCTCGGGCTCCTCGATGGCCAGGAAGGTGTGGTCGTGCAGTCCCTCCCGAACGGCGAGATCCAGCTCAAGCTGCTTCAGCACGAGGAAGAGGAGGTTTGCCGAGCCGAGGCTCGCCTCTCCCACCGCCCGCTGCTGCTCGTCCACCAGCAAGCGGACGGCGCGGATCAGGCGCTCCGGGTCAGTGGGCGCGAAGCCGAGGTGCACCGGGAACGAGTGGACTTCGCCGACCATCGCCAGCAGCCGGTCACCGATCCGCTGTCCGAGCTCCGCGATCTCGGGAATCTGCGCGAGATCGCGCGCGAGCTCCTCGTACCGTCCGGCGAGCTCTACGACTTGGTCGCGGCCGATCCGGGCCGCAGCATCGTCGAGGAGCGGACGTAGCGGCGACCGGCGCCATGAAGCGAGGCTGTCCTCGACGTCACGGAGCGCCGGCAGCACTACGAGGGGAAGGCGGCGCCGGATCTGAGAGTCGATGCGGTTGTCGCGGTTTCGTCCACCGTACAGGCGAAACGCGTAGTCGGCCTCCTTCGCCGGCGGGCCCGGGAGATCCTCCTTGGGACCAAACTCGTAGGTCAGGACCGCGAGCATCGGGTCCGGCTGGACCAGACAGTCCCCGAGCTGGGCGAGGTAAGCTGGGTGATCGCGAAAGTCCGCCAGCTCCACCGAGACCCGGATCCGGTCCTCGGGTCCGAGTGGTCGCAGCCCGTCCCAGAAGTCCTCGAACCGGAGCACCCGAGCAGTGTCGGGGAGCGACGGATCAAGGACAAGACGCAGCGCCGCAAGCAAGTTCGACTTCCCAACCGCATTCTCACCGGCGAGCACCGCGTGCCCTCCAAGTGCTACGTCGAGATGTCGGAAGTTTCGAAAGTTCTCGATTTCGATCCGCGAGATCCTCATCGCCCCATGATCCTTTCACCACTCCGGAAGAACCAGCGTACTGACACGCCCTCAGGAAGCCGCTCTCGGTTATGGTGCTGCTTTGCAGGAGAAGAGGCACGTGGAGCGAGCGTGGAGGAGCCCCTCGCCTCAAGATTTGCGCCTGCGGCTTGGGAGGAAGGCGAGATTGAGCTTCCGATGAGGATCCACGAGGATGCTGGAGCGAAGAATGTGCTCCGCCACCTGCTCGCCCTCCTAGCCTTCCTCAACGGAGTCCACCCGCGTTCCCCTACACGTGCGTGAGTGTTACTCTGTAGTTCAGTCCCGTGAGGATTTCGATGGCTCCGCGGAGGTTTACCATGCTGAAAAATGGCATCGACGGTGGTCGTCCAGATGCACGGATGATGGCATATGCCACTTCATATTCTCGGGGATCGATCATCAAGTCCGGATTACTGAGCTGATGCGAGGCAGGGAGTTCAGCATTCACCAACCGCCGGAACGCAGGATCTCCATGGTACAATTTTGCAGCCACAACCCCTTGGGCGAAAAGATGAGAAAGCGGTGATGATCCCGCATATCGCTTAACGTGGATCATCCGCTTCTGGTCTGAGAAGAGATCGCAAAACTCAATTGAGCCGTGCGCGGTTCCAGTGCGGATCAATCTCCTGTCCATCAGTGCCCATCTCCCTGTGCTGCTCTCCGCAGCAGCACGGTTGTACGACTCCTCGTCGGCGTGTACGTATGGAGGCAGGGCTTCCCCGCAGCAGGCCATGTTCTGAACGGATGTAACCACCCGCGCTGCAAAATCTTGGTCAATCCGGTACCACTTGCCTTCACTGAGGACATATCGATCATTTTCGAGAAGCAGTTCCCCAGCGACACAACGGTGCAAACCCCACGTTTCCAAGATGCCGGATCCGTCTCCTCTGGCACATGCAATTCTGTCCGAGCGCAAACGCTCCGGGGTTACATCGTCTGGTCTTCGAACATCTCGAAAGTAATCATCCCAAGCCAGTTCGGTGTACCGTGCCGCAGTTGGGCTGTTACGATAGGCAAAGTAACCGAACTCGTCCCAATTAATGAGATCTGGCGGGGTTAGAACGATGTCTGCAAGATCATGCCTACGAATCTTATGGCAAAGCTCCAGATCCAGGCGCTCCCGGGTTCGCCGATCTGTAACATCTGCAATGTTGTCGACCCATGGAAACAAAGTCTTGTAGCGGTCGCTCTGGCTCAATTCCAAGTACCACTCGAGCAAGATCGGCACATCTTCAAGGTTGCAAGGAACATAGGCGGACAATGCATCTCGACCCGCAAGACGATTTCCGTAAATCTCAATGTCAGGTGTACCTACCACTGCGCAAAGAAGATCTTGCTCAACATTTAGCCCAAAGGCGTGAAATCCCGAGTCGCGGCTGAGTTGTTCCCGCGTCTGCCGTTGAATACGCTCAAAAGATCTTCGGTCCAGTGACCGTAACTTATCTTGATGGATTGTGTTAAGCGTTGCCTTCAACCCAAACCTTGACTCGACGACTCCGTCGGCGATCATCGAACGCCCATAGCCAAACGTCAGGAGAAAACATCGGCCTGCCACCTCCATGATGAGGACGGCCGAGGCACTCGCGGTGAGCAGGAGAGGGAGTGTACTCGTCGAGTCTAGCGAGCCATCGAAAAACTTCAGCCAGTCGGGTGGTCTCGGAGAACTCGGTTTCACGAACAACAGTCCCATGTACCCGGTGCGAATTCGCACAGGTTCGACATGGTAGCTGTCCCGTTCGCTAAGGAGGACGTCGGGATCTCGGTAGCCTTCCTTCGCCAGGAAGATGTGTAAGTTACGAAGGGGGGCAGGGCTGGAAGGCATGCAAAGTCCTGTGAATGGGAGATACGTTTACACAAATTGCATTGAAAGGCGTGGAAACACAAGGCTACGTTCATCGATTGGTGAATCATCCCCTCACCTGAACCCGACGAGCAGGCAGTGTTAGATTGGAACTGCGGGATGTGCCGCCTGCCTGCGAAGGCCGCAACGAGTTCGGCACATGCTCACACAAGCTTGTTCGACGAGTAAGGCTGCAAAGAGTGCGGGGTCAGAAATGGAGCCATCGGCAATGCCCGATGCGCTATCGCCACCGCCTACCCCGTCCCCCTCCCCCTTTCTCTCCTTCCCCTCGGTCGGCCCGCTTGCGACCCTTCCCCGCGCAGTCTCGCACATTCATCGCAGGTCCTGCATCCCTCGTTTGTAGCCGTCCTTCGTACAATTCAAACCTCTGAGAAAACGCGGTGGCGAGCGTCAGTGCCGTACCCACTCCGGCCGGTGCATGCGCTCAACCACGCTTTCTTGGAGAGCTTCACATGTCTCGCTGCCTCAACAAAGCCACGCTGATCGGCAACCTGGGCGCTGACCCGGAGATCCGCACCATCCCGAGCGGCGCGCGCGTCGCAACGTTCTCGCTGGCGACCTCGCAGCGCTGGAACGACCGCGACGGGAAGCCGTGCGAGAGGACGCAGTGGCACCGGATCGTGGTGTGGGACAGCCTGCCGGCGACGTTCGCCTTCGTCGAGAAGTACCTGCACAAGGGCGACCGTGTGTACGTGGAGGGCGAGATCGACTACCGGTCGTTCGAGGAGAAGGGTGTCACGCGCTGGACGACCGAGATCAAGGCGGGCGATGTGCTGTCGGCCGGGAGGGTGAGGAGTGCGGGCGAGGACGGCGGCGGCACCGCCCGCACCCGGCGCGCGGCGACCACCAGGCGGAGCGACGCCCACCAGCTCGTGGCGCTGTGAAGCCATGTACTCCGACACCTTCTACCCCGACTTCAGCTGGTCACACTCGCGAGATCGAGCACTGTCCGAGTGTGCACGCGCCTACTTCTGGCGCTACTACGGCAGCCACCGTGGTTGGGAGCAAGGCGCCCCGGAATCGGCGCGCTTGGCGTATGCCCTCAAGCAACTGACCACCTTCCCCATGATCGTGGGGACGGCGATTCACGACTGCGCGCGAGACTCCGCGGCCGCGGTGCGGAAGGGCGATGCCCGACCGTCGTTCGAGGTCATGCTGGCGCGCGTCTCCGATGCGCTCAACCGGGCGGTGCTCGGCTCGCACCACCGCGGGCTGTTCCTGCGCGATCCCAAGCGCGTCGTGATGCTGCGAGACGCGTGGTACGCCGGCCGTGCGGACGCGTCCGGCCTGGCCCCCGCACTGACGAAAGCCCGTGTCTGCCTGCGTGCGCTGGAAAGCTCCGCCCTCTGGGACGAACTGGCGCAGTGCCAGCCGGAGTGGATCACGGTGCCCGATGGACCCGAGGCATTCGTGCACGAGGGGTGGCCGATCTACGCCGGGCCGGACCTGGTCTACCGGCCCGACGGGCGCAAGGTCGTGATCCTCGACTGGAAGACGGGCGACGACAGCGACGTCGAGCTCCAGATCCCGCTGTACGCGCTCTACTGCCGCACGGTGCTCGGCCTGCCGTTCCGCGATGAGGAGTGGTTCGGCCGCGTGGTGAACCTCGCCACCGGCGAGGATACCACCCGGGAGATCACCCGCATCGACGTTCTGGGTGCTGCCGAACGCGTTCGCGACAGCGTGGGCGTCATGCACTCGCTGCTCTCAGACGCGGACGGGAACCAGCCGCGGCCGATGGAGGAGTTCCCAATCCTGGAGCCGGAGCGGCGGCGCGTCTGCCGCTTCTGCCCATTTCTCGCGCTCTGCGAGCCGGAGCTGGCCGAGGTGCCGTTCGCGGCGTGACGCGCCACGTCAGCCTCCAACCTTGCGTAATCTGCCAAGAATCCGGGTGCTGGTGTAACTGGCAGTGGAAACGGGGACTTCTCGCGCTCAGGGTCTTCGGCGCGCGTCTCCACTGCTGACAACCGATTTTGCTCCCGGCCGTGCCCTTCGTACCCACCCTCACCGTTTTTCCCGGCTGCTCCCTTACGCCGCCGCCTCCTGTACCGGCTCCCCGAACAGGAGCGGGCTTCGCCCGCGGCCGACCCACTCTTCCCGCGCGTCCTCTGCGCCTCCCATTCGCGGTCGCCTGCGCGACGGAGCGCGCATGACACCTCAGGAGCGTATCGACCTCTGGCGAGAGGACGCCGCGGTCCTGCGGCGGCGCGGTGCCCGCCGCGCCGCCGCGCTGATGGAGCGTCTTGCGTCCGAGCTGGAGGGAGACCTGGCCGAGAGAGGTCCCACGGAGCTTGTGGATCTCGCCCGGGCTGTCGAGCTCTCCGGCTACACGCGCGGCCACCTGCGCCGCCTGCTGAACGATGGCGCGCTGGTCAACCACGGCACGTCGGACGACCCGCTCGTCCGTGTGAGCGATCTTCCCCGCAAGGCTTCACGCCCGATCCCCCCGCCGCGACTTGGCGCCGTTTCGAGCCGCACACTGGCCCTCATGGTCGCGGGGCGGGCCTGATCACAGCTCACCCCCGCGCACGCTCACACCACCCACGCCGGACTGGCGGCTGCACCCGGGTCAGGTATCTTCCCCGGTGCAGGTTGCGCGTGCGCGCCCTCAGAAACGAAAGGTTCGTTTCCCATGGCGCACATAAGGAAGAAGTGCTGGAGCTACAACGCCGGAGAGCGCGGAAGGAACTGGGTACGCGCGTACGAAAAGGAGAAGGGCGGACCACTCTACATGGAGTGGATGGCCGCCACGGACGGGGACGGACACCCGTTCCTGGATCCGGCCACCGGCTTGCCCGAGGTGCGCAGGCGGCGGGTCTCCCTGCAGCACCGCGACCGCGCGAAGGCCGAGGACCAGGCGAAGGAGATGGCCCAGTCCCTCGCCGAGCACGACCCTGCGGTCCCCGCCTCGACTCTGCGGCGCCTGATCGACCGCTACCTACAGGAGGTGACGCTCAACAAGAAGGAGAGCAAGCGCAAGCACGACCACCGCGCCGCCCGCGTCTTCGTGGCCTACTTCACCGACAGGGCCGCCGCGGGAGAGCCGGACCGGGGACCGGAGCGCCACCCCGCCGCCCTGGACAGGCAGGACTGGGCCGGCTTCATCGCCGCCCGCCGGGAGGGCAGGATCAGCGGCTGGGAGAGGCCGTGCCGGAACAACCAGATCCGTCTCGATCTCAAGTTCCTCCTGGCCGTCCTGCACTGGGCGAGCGGCGCCGACGAGAACGAACCGTACTTCCTGGCTCGCAATCCGTGGCGTTGGGAGCGCCGCAGGGCGCAGAAGATGGCGATGCCGAAGGAGAAGGACCCCCGGCGGCCCGGCATCAGCGAGGAGCAGCATCAGCGCGTTCTGGCCCACTCGCCCAACTGGCGCTTCGCGCTGGTGGCGGAGCTCTGCCGGGCCACGATGCACCGCATGAACTCCGTGCGGCAGCTTCGGAAGGAGGACGTGGACCTGCAGGCCGGCCGGGTGCACTGGCGCGGGGAGTTCGACAAGACGGGGCGCGAGCTTGTGACGCCCCTCACCCCGGAGGTGGTCGAGGCGATCCGAAGCGCGCCCCCTGTGCTGTCGCCCTGGCTGATCCCGGCCGAGCACGACCCGAGCCGACCCGTGTCGCGCAGCGTCCTGAACGACTGGATGCGGAAGGTGAAGGAGCGGGCGGGGGTGGACGTGGAGAGGCTAGGCTTCCACGCCTACAAGCGCGCAGGGATTCGCACACGCGAGTTTCGCGCGCTCCCCGCGAAGGTGCAGGAGCAGCTCACCGGCACCACGCATGCGATGCTCCGGGCAGTCTACGACGAAGTACCGTTCGAGGAGCTTGCAGAAGCGATGGAAACGCTCCGCACGGCGCGCAGGAGAGCCTAATAGGCTCCTTGACACCCGGCGTTGACACCACCCCTTTTCGAAGCTGGGAGCCAGCACTGTCGTAAGGTAGCGCGGTGCAGGCAGTTACAGGGCGCGCTGGCACTTTTACGGCCGCCTCACCGCAACAACCACACGAAGTCCGCCTTCGCGCCGCCTTCGCGGACTTCAACGGCGGCGTTCGAGCGGCGCCGGCCGTGGGCGCGGGAGGATGCGTTCAATGCCGCGAAGGCGTTCGGTCGCAGTTCGATTTCCGTAGATACAATATCAGTCAACCCGTTCGCTTGATTACATTTGCCGCACAATACATCGACTCAATTCACAGACTTAGAATTCAGGACTGGGCACCGGGCACTGGGCACTGGGCACTCGATCCTTGCACTCAGCACCCTCCCCTTCCCCTGATCGCCTCGGCGACGCGGTGGAGGAGGGTGACGGGGGAGAACGGCTTCGGGAGCAGGTTCACGCCGGGCTCCAGGCCGTGCTCGGCGACGGCATCCCCCGGATAGCCGCTCATGTAGAGGACGGGGGTGGAGGGGCGCAGGCTCGCCATCGCGGCGGCGAGCTTCCGGCCGCCGCCGCCGGGCATCACCACGTCGGTCAGCAGCAGGTCGATGGGGCCCTCGTGGCCGCGGGCCAGGTCCAGCGCCTGCTCGCCGTCGGCGGCCTCGAGGACGCGGTAGCCGCCGCGCCAGAGCACGCGGCGGGTGAGCGAGCGGACGGTTTCCTCGTCCTCCACCAGCAGCACCGTGGCGCCGCACCCCTCGCCAGGGGCCGGGGCGGTCGCGGCGGCGGCGGCGACGGCTTCCTCGTCGGCGCGGGGGAGGAGCACCACGAAGCGGCTGCCGCTGCCGGGCGCGCTCTCGGCCCACACGTAGCCGCCGCTCTGCTTGACGATCCCGTAGACGGTGGAGAGCCCCAGCCCCGTTCCCTTCCCCGCCGCCTTGGTGGTGAAGAAGGGCTCGAACAGGTGCTGCATCACCTCGGGCTCGATCCCGCTGCCGGTGTCGTCCACGGTCAGGCGCACGTAGTCGCCCGCGGCCACGTAGTAGGGCCACCCCGTGCGCGGCTCGGACGGGACGCGCGCATGGCTGGTGGAGATGGTCAGGGTGCCGCCGGCCGTCATCGCGTCGCGCGCGTTCACGGCCAGGTTCAGCACCACCTGCTCCACCTGCCCCGGGTCGGCCTTCACCCGCACCGCCTCGGGGCCCAGGCGCACGCGGATGTGCACGTGCTCCTCGATCAGCCGGCGCAGCATGCGCTGGGTCTCGGCGATCACGGTGTTCAGGTCCACCACGCGCGGCTGCAGCACCTGGCGCCGGCTGAAGGCCAGGAGCTGGCGCGTGAGGTCGGAGGCGCGCTGCGAGGCGCGCTCGATCTCCTCCACGTCCTCGCGCCAGGGGCTGCCGTTGGGGAGGTCGGCCAGGAGGAGGCCGGCGTTGCCCTGGATGGCGGTGAGCAGGTTGTTGAAGTCGTGCGCGATGCCGCCGGCCAGCCGCCCCACGGCCTCCATCTTCTGCGCCTGCCGGAGCTGCGCCTGCAGCCGCCGCTCCTCGGTCACGTCGCGCGCGATGGTGGCCACGCACGCCACGGCGCCCGACGCGTCGCGGATCGGCGACATGGTGAGCGAAACGGCCACGCGGCGGCCGTCGCGGTCCGCGCGCTCGGTCTCGAACGGCGGCACGGCCTCGCCGGCGGCCACGCGCGCCAGGAGCGCGCGCTCTTCCTCGTGCAGGTCGGCGGGGAGCACGTCGAACACCGGCCGCCCCACCACCTCGCTCTCGCGCCAGCCGAAGGTGCGCTCGGCGCCCGCGTTCCAGGTCAGGATGGTGCCGTCGAGCGCCTTGGAGACCACGGCGTGGTCGGTGCCCTCCACGATCGCCGCGAGCCGGCGAACCTCGTCCTCGCTGCGGCGGCGGGCGGTCACGTCCACCATCACCCCGCGTAGCTGCACGCCGCCGCCGGGCCCGTGCGACACGCGCACCATGTCGCGCACCCACACGGTGCGCGCGTCCGCGGCGCGCAGGCGGTACTCGAAGGCGTGGTCGCGCCCGTCCTCGCTGGACGGCCGGCAGAGCGCCACCACCCACTCGCGGTCCTCGGGGTGGATGATGCTCTCCCAGAAGCCGGGATCGCCCAGCCAGCGCTCCACCGGGTGCCCCAGCAGCGCCCGCGCGTGCTCGCTCACGAAGGTGAAGCGGAAGGGATCGGTTTCGGCCTCCCAGACGATGGCGTCGACGCCCTCCACCAGCTCGCGCAGGCGGCGCTCGGCGCTCTGGGCGGCGGCGCGCGCCACCCGCTCGCGCTCGAGCAGCTCGGTGCGCCCGCGCTCCAGCCGCACGGCGTCGCTCACGTCGCGGTGGAAGACGGTGAGCCCCTCGGGGCCGGGGTAGACGTGCATCTCCAGCCAGGCGCGACCGTTGGGGAGGCGCGCGGTGAAGTGCGCGGGCTCCTGGTCGCGCAGGGCCCCCCGCAGCCGCTGCTCGAACGTCGTGCCCTCGAGCGCGGGGAAGGCGTCCCAGAGCACGCGCCCGTCCAGCTCCCCGCGGCCGCGGCGGGCCAGCCGCTCGGCCACCGGGTTCACGTGCTGCATCCGCCAGTCGGCGTCCAGCGCGAAGAAGCCGTCGGTCATCCGCTCGAGCACGGCGATGCGCTCGCGCTCGGCGCGCTCGGAGCGGTGGGCGCGGTGCAGCGCGGTGCCCACGCCGTCGGCCACGCGCTGCATGAAGGCCGCGTGCCCCGCGTCCACCGCGCGCCCCGCGTGAGTGCCGGCCACCAGCACCGCCGCCGCCTCGCCCTGCCCGGCGATGCGGCACGCCAGCACCGGCCCCGCCCACGCCCCGGCGGCGGGCGCGAGCACCGCATCGGCCCGCACCTCCAGCACGCGCCCGGTGCGCAGCGCCGCCGCCAGCACGCCTGCCGCCACGGTCGCGAGCGGCTGCGGGCCCGCACCGGCGCCTGCATCGGCATCAGCGGACAAGTCGACAGACGCATTGGCTGACGTATCCGCGGCAGCGCCGGCATCCGCGTCCGAACCGCCTCCGGCGGACGTGGCGTGGGCGGCGAGGTCGAAGCCGTCGCCGCCGTCGCGGTAGACGGCCACCCAGGCGAGGTCGCCGCCCACCGCCGCGGCGGCGCAGGCGCGCAGCGCGGCGGCGGGGTCGTGCACGCCCGCGGCCTCGGAGAGCACCGCGGCCACGGTGCGGGCGCGGCGCCGGTCCACCACCTGCGCGGTGGTCTCCATCGCCGCCATGAAGACGCCGGCCGCGGTGCCCCACGCGTCGCGGATGGGGCTGCAGCTGAAGGTGAAGAAGGCCGGCTCCACGCTGCCGTGGCGATGCAGCGCCAGCTCGGCGTCTTCCACCCACACGGCTTTGCCGGTCTCCAGCACCTGCCGCGCGAGCGGGCCCAGCACCGGCCACGCCTCGGCCAGCGCCTCCGCCGCGGGGCGGCCCATCGCGGCCGGGTGGCGCGCGTCGAGCAGGGGGATGAAGCCGTCGTTGTAGACGCACGACAGCTCGGGCCCCCACAGCACGCCCATGGGAAAGCGCGAGCCCAGCGCCATCTCCACGGCGGCGCGCAGCTCGGCCGGCCAGGTGTCGGGGGCGCGGAGCGGGGTGGCGCTCCAGTCGGCGGCGCGCAGCGCGTCGGCCGCCTCGCCGCTGCCGGGCCACGGAGACGGCGCGGCGGGCTGGGATCCACCGGCCATCTTGACTCCGCGGATGCGTGAAGGGTTGCGCACGGTTGCCGGTGACATCGAAGACGCCTGGGGGGACCGGGTGGTCGATTCGAAACACCGCGCACGGTGCGATCCCCGCGCCGTGCGCGTCTGGCGCCGCAAACGTATATGACGCAACGGTTTCCAGTCTCCGACGCGGCCGCAGTGTCCCCTCCCGGCTTGATCGATTTCCGTACACGCGCGCCGCCGCGCACCCCCGCACCGTCGGCGCGGCTACGGTTTGGGGACGCGGTGTCGATTTCTCTTACGGTGTTCGATTTCCGTACAGCGGGATCGCGCCATCTCGCCGGCGAGGCGGATGGGAGCCCGCGGTCACCCCGGCACGGCCGGCATGACGCGACGCGGCCCCGGGCGATCGATTCGCCCGGGGCCGCGTCTCCGTCCATCTCGGCGTGCTGCTTCAGTTCATGTAAACGCTGTAGCAGCAGGGGTAGCTCACCGGCTGCGTCTTCGGCATCTCGCCGTCCGCGGCGATCTCGGCCATCATCTCGCAGCTCTCCACCTGTACCGCCTCGATGTCCAGCTTGATCTTGCTCATCGGGATTCGCTCCACTCGTCTCGAACAGTGATCGGGATATCGGCCGGCGCGACGCGCGCCGGCTCGTCGGGCGCCAACCGCGCCCGATGCCCGGCCCGGAAGCAGCCACCGTTCCACTGCCGCCGCGCGATGTGCCGGGAACACACAACTGTTTGCATTTCATCGTTTTCCGTCCCAACATCCCAGTCCCGTCGCGATGTTTCCATCGTGCGAAATGAGACTTACTCGCCGCAGCGGTGTGGCGCAGCCGCCACAAGGTGAGTGAAATCAGTCGTGAAAGAGCCCCTTCCGAGCCGAACCGCCCGAACGAGCGCACCTCCGTCCATCATCCGGTCAAAAAGTGTGGGACGCCAACGCTTTCCAGCCGGTCGGACGCGGGGAGGTGGTCCCGACGCACTCTTCCGACGATGCCGCCACCCGTTGCGGGCGGCACGTTTGCAGGCGAACTTTCCGTGTCTCCCCTGCTCCGCTTCCGACCCTCGCACCGCCAGCCCATGCGCGTCCACGGAACGCCTTACCGCACCCTCTGGATGGAGGGCGGCGTCGTACGCATGATCGACCAGACGCGGCTGCCGTTCGAGTTCGTCGTGGTGGACTGCCAGACGCACCACGAGACGGCGGCGGCGGTGCGCGAGATGGTGGTGCGCGGCGCGCCGGCGCTGGGCGCGGCCGGGGCGTTCGCCATGGCGCAGGGATTCGCCGAGGCGCCGTCCGTGGCGCCGTGGCCGTACGCACGCGACGCCCGCGCGCTCATCGCCGCCACCCGGCCCACGGCGCGCGACCTGTTCGCCGGCATCGAGCACGTGTGGAGCGCGGCCGAGGCGTCGCCGCACGCCCCGGCGGACGCGGCACTGGCCGCGGCGCTCGCGTTCGCCGAGGCCAGCGTGGAAAGCTGCCGCATGCTCGGCGAGCACGGCGCGGCGCTGATCCCCTCCGGCGCGCGGGTGCTCACGCATTGCAACGCGGGGTGGCTGGCCACGGTGGACCACGGCAGCGCGCTGGCGCCCGTCTTCGCCGCGGCGGGACAGGGGCGCCCGCCCTTCGTGTGGGTGGACGAGACGCGCCCGCGCGGCCAGGGCGCCCGCCTCACCGCGTGGGAGCTGTCGAACGAGGAGCTTCCGCACGCCGTGATCGCCGACAACGCCGCCGCGCACTACATGAGCCGCGGCGAGGTGGACCTGGTGATCGTCGGCGCCGACCGCATCGCCGCGAACGGCGACGTGGTGAACAAGGTCGGCACGCTGGCCAAGGCCGTGTGCGCGCGCGAGTTCGGCATCCCCTTCTACGTCGCCGCGCCGCCCTCCACCTTCGACGCGGCGACGGCGAACGGCGCCAGCGTGGAGATCGAGGAGCGCGGCTGGGAGGAGGTGCACTACCAGACCGGTCCCGACGAGGCCGGCGCCATGCACCGCATCCGCGTGACGTCGCCCGGGTCGCCGGCGCGCAACCCCGCGTTCGACGCCACGCCCGCGCGCCTGGTCACCGGCTACGTCACCGACCGCGGCGTGCTCACGCTGGACCAGCTTCGCGCCGCCGCGGCGGGGACGGACTCGGCGCGCGCGGCGGCGGGCGCCACGGGAGCCTGAGCGCGGCCGCCGGAAATCGCTTCCAGCGCAATCTCGATCGAGACGTATCTACCGCCGCGTTCGACAGATAGCGCGCCGCAACGCACCGTCGTCGCGCCGGGCGCGCCGGTCACCCGCGCATCCATCTTCAATCCGATCCACGAGCCCGATGTCCACGACCGAATCCGCCGTCATCCTCCCGCAGGACTACCTCTTCGCCGGCCCGGCGAACGCGCTGGACGAGCTCGTCGAGTGGTCGCGGCGGCTGGGCGCCGATCCGTCGCTGGTGCTGCGCGGCGGCGGCAACACCTCGGTGAAGGTGGCGGAGGAAGACGTCGCCGGGCGGCCGGTGAACGTGCTGCGGGTGAAGGGGAGCGGGTCGGACCTGGCGTTCGCGAAGCACGCCGATTTCGCGGGCGTGAGGCTGGACGACGTGCTGCCGCTGATCGAGCGCGGCGACATGAGCGACGAGGAGATGGTGGACTACCTCGCCCGCACGCTCACCGATCCGCGCGCGCCGCGGCCGTCCATCGAAACGCTGCTGCACGCCTTCATCCCCGCCGCCGCCGTCTTCCACTCGCACGCCGACGCCATCCTGCAGGTGGTCAACAGCACCGACCCGCACGCGGCGCTGGACGACGCGCTGGGCGCCGACATCCTGCGCATCCCCTACCGCCGCCCCGGCTTCCTGCTGTCGAAGGAGGTGGGCGAAGCCGTGCGCGCCGATCCCTCGGCGCCCGGCCTGGTGCTGCTGAACCACGGCCTGGTGACGTGGGGATCGAGCCCGGAAGAGGCGTATCGCCGCCACCTGGAGCTGGTCGACCGTGCCCGCGCCTACGTCGAGGCGCGGAACCCGGCCGCCGTGTTCGCCGCGGAATCGCGCTACGCGCTGGGGGATGAGGAGCGCCGCCGCGCCGCCGCCGCGCTCGCGCCGACCATCCGCGGCGCGCTCTCCGCCGACCGCCGCGTGATCCTGCGCCACACCGACACGCCGGAGGTGATGGCCTTCGTCTCCTCCGCCCGCGGCCGCGGCGCCTCCGCCGCGGGGGCCGCGACGCCGGACCACATCCTCACGACCAGGGTGCACCCGCTCTGGGTGGAGGTGGACGATCCGGCGGACACGGACGCCGCCGCCGGCGCCTTCGTTCGCGCGCTGGAGACGTATCGCGCCGACTACGCCGCCTACGCCGCCTACGCCGCCTACGCCGCGCGCCACCGTACGGACGAGGGGCTGCAGGATTCCTTTCCGCGCATCGTGCTGGTGCCGGGGGTGGGGATGTTCACCGCGGGGAAGGACGCGAAGCAGGCCGATCTGGCGCGCGACATCTACCTGCACACCATCGCCATCATGGCGGGCGCGGAGACGCTGGGCGGCTATCGCTCGCTGGCCGAGGGCGACCAGTTCCGCGCCGAGT
>DASQLJ010000386.1:0-3764 GCA_035630095.1 Longimicrobium sp. | reverse complement strand
CACCACCTGGATGAGCGTGGGGCCGAGTGGGCTCTTCATGTAATGACGACGGATGTAGGCGATGGCGACCAGCTCGACCACCACCACCACGTACGCGAGCGTCAGCGCCGCGTCGAGGTCGGCGAGGAGGAAGGGGAGGGTGTGGAACATGCCGCCGAACGTCGTCGCCAGGCCGGTGATGGCGCCGCGCATCCAGGGGTTGCCACGCCCGCTGATCACCCCGTCGTCCGACAGCGCCTCGGCCAAGCCCATGCTGATCCCCGCGCCCACCGACGCGGCCGCGCCCACGTAGAACGCCGCCAGCGGCCGCTGCGTCAGCTCGGCCGCGGCGAAGAGCGGCGCGAGCGTGCTCACCGAGCCATCCATCAGCCCCAGCAGCGCCGGCTGAACGCGCTGCAGCACCATCTCGGACGAGTGTTCGCGGGGTGCCTTCGGCGAAGTTGCGTCGGTCAATTCCGGCTCCGGCTGATAGGGGGATTTGTTCGGGCGCATGAGAATGGGGCCGCCACGTGATCCAGTCCAGAACCGTGCCGCCCCTCGTGACGGCTGAACCGACCCCCGGCGCGCCGAAGCGGAGGCACGAGCCAGACTCAGCAGGCCACGCCGACCGCCCCTCCCCCCGGCCGTTTTGGCGGCCGTTTTGGGGGAGGGGCAGCGCGGGCGAAGCCTCGCGCGGGGTGGGGGCCCTCAGCGCATCCGAAGCGCCTCTCATCCCCTGAATCCCCTAAGCCATTGCCGTACAACCGCTTCCGCATCTCCTCGCCGATCCCCCTGATTTTCCTCCAATCCAAAAGCTTGCGACGGAGGATCGAGCGTCCTACGTTTGTGATTGAGAATCGTTCTCATCCACTTCACCGTTGTGACCGTGCCCGATATGCGACTGCTCACCGCCGCCGGCGCCCTCTGCGTTCTCTGCAGCGCGCCCGCCTCCGCCCAGGCCTCGCGCCCGGCGATCCGTCTCGCCAGCATGCCCGCCGCGGCGCTGCTGGCGGGCGACACGCTGGTGCGCGTGCCGTTCAGCATCCCCGCCCAGCCGCTCACCGAGGCGCTGGGCGAGTATTCGCGCCAGGCCGACGTGCGCGTGCAGGTGGACGCCGCGGCCGCCGCGGGGCTGCGCTCGCACGCGGTGGCGGGGAACTTCACCGCCGCCGAGGCGCTGCGGCGGCTGCTGGCGGGCACCGGGCTGTCGGCGCGCTTCTCCGGCACGCACGCCGCCCTCGTCACCCCGGCCGACAGCGCGCAGGTGTACGCGCTCACCGCCATCCACGCCGTGGGCGCGCGCAACCGCAGCTACGCCGCCGCGCGCAGCAGCACCGCCACGAAGACCGACACGCCGCTGCGCGACACGCCGCAGTCGGTGAGCGTGGTGACGCGCGAGGTGATCGCCGACCAGGCGATGCAGGGGATGGCCGACGTGGTGCGCTACGTCCCCGGCATCACCATGGGCCAGGGCGAAGGGCACCGCGATGCCCCCACCATCCGCGGCCAGAGCTCCACCGCCGACTTCTTCGTGGACGGCGTGCGCGACGACGCGCAGTACCTGCGCGACGTGTACAACGTGGAGCGGGTCGAGGCGCTGAAGGGCTCCAACGCCATGATCTTCGGCCGTGGCGGCGGCGGCGGGGTGCTGAACCGGGTGAGCAAGGAGGCGCAGTGGGCCCCCACCCGCACCATCACCGCCGAGACCGGTTCGTGGGACCACAAGCGCACCACGCTCGACGTGGGGCAGGGGCTGGGCGGGACGGTGGCCGCGCGGCTGAACGCCATGGCCGAGCGCTCCGGCGGCTTCCGCGACGGCGCCGAGCTGCGGCGCTACGGGATCAACCCCACGCTGGCGATCGCGCTGGGCGGCCGCACCACCATTCGCGCCGGCTACGAGCTCTTCAGCGACCGCCGCAACGTGGACCGCGGCATTCCCTCCTTCCAGGGGCGCCCGTCCGCCGCCGAGATCACCACCTTCTTCGGCAACCCCGACGTGAACCACTCGCGGGTGGAGGTGAACGCCGCCACCGCCACGGTCGAGCACCTGGCCGGCGCGGTCACCATCCGCAACCGCTCGCGCTTCGCCGACTACGACAAGTTCTACCAGAACAGCTTCCCCGGCGCCGTGAACGCCGCGGGGACGCAGGTGTCGCTGGGGGCGTACAACAACGGCACCAGCCGCCGCAACTGGTTCAACCAGACCGACGTGATCGTGGGCGCCAGCACCGGCTCGGTGCGCCACACGCTGCTGGTGGGCGCCGAGGTGGGCCGGCAGCGCAGCGACAACCACCGCGAGACGGGCTACTTCAACAACACCGCCACCTCGTTCGCGGTGCCCATCGACGCGCCCACGGTGGCCACCCCCATCACCTTCCGGCAGAGCGCCACCGACGCCGACAACCGCACCCGCGCCTCGGTGGCCGCCGTGTACCTGCAGGAGCAGGCCGCGCTGGCGCCGTGGCTGCAGGTGCTGGGCGGCATCCGCTACGACCGCTTCGCGATGGAGTTCCACAACAACCGCGACGGCGCCGACCTGGACCGCACCGACCACCTGGTCTCGCCGCGCGCGGGGGTGGTGCTGAAGCCGATGGAGCCGGTCTCGGTGTACGGCACGTACAGCGTGTCGCACCTGCCCAGCTCCGGCGACCAGTTCGGCTCGCTCAACGCGACCACCGAGACGCTGGAGCCCGAGGCGTTCACCAACCGCGAGGTCGGCGCCAAGTGGGACGTGCGCCCCAACCTGAGCCTCACCGCGGCCGTCTACCGCCTCGACCGCACCAACACCACGGCGCCCGACCCGAACGACGCCACCAGGGTGGTGCAGACGGGCGCCCAGCGGACCACCGGCTTCGAGCTGGGCGCGGCGGGTAACGTGACGCGCGCGTGGCAGGTGGCCGGCGGGTTCGCCTCGCAGCGGGCGCGCATCGTGAGCACCACCGCCGCCGCCAGGGCCGGCGCGAGGGTGCCGCTGGTGCCGCACCAGCAGATGTCGCTGTGGAACCGCGTGCAGGTGATGCCGGCGCTGGGGCTGGGGCTGGGCGTGGTGCGCCAGGGCGACATGTTCGCCGCGATCGACAACACCGTCACGCTCCCCGGCTTCACCCGCGCCGACGGCGCCGTGTTCGTGCGGCTGACCCCGCTGGTGAGCGTCCAGGCGAACGTGGAGAACCTCTTCGACAAGCGGTACTACGCCACCAGCCACGGCAACAACAACATCATGCCCGGCGCCAAGCGCACCCTGCGCATCTCGCTCACCGCGCGCCAGTAACGCCGCGGGGCAGGGAAGGGCGATGAGCGAAGGGGCCGATCCCGCGGGACCGGCCCCTTCTTCTATCTCGTTCGGAGTCTGAAAAGTCGGGGCCGGGAACGGAAGAGCCGGGTGCGGGCGTGTCCCTCCGCTGCGCTCCGGGCCGGGCTTCGCGCGCCGTAGGCAACGATACAGCCGTTGCCAACGGCGCCGAGACGCCGGCGCGCCACGGCCCCTCGCGTTCCCGCAACGACGGACGTGGGCGCGCCGGCGTCTCGGCCCTCCGGGCGCGAATCCCTCACGCGAACCGTCCGCTCGCGGAACGGAATTCGTGCGATCCGTATCAGCTCAGGTCTTTTACTCCAGCCGAGTCCCTGCGCGTGGAATCACGGCTCGCCCGTCGCCGCGCCCAGCAGTTCCGCGAGGCGCTGCAGGAATCCGAGCTGCCCCTTCAGGATCTTCTCCGCCGCCGCGTCCAGCGTGAACCACTCCGCGCGGTCGACCTCCGGAAACTCCCGGTGGTTGCCGGATTTCG
>DASQLJ010000385.1:0-4412 GCA_035630095.1 Longimicrobium sp. | reverse complement strand
CGCTCCAGGGCTCGGGGGTGAAGCGCAGCAGCACGAACTCGGGCGGGAGCGGGCCCGGGTGGTTGTCGATCCAGGCGTTCACGCCGTCGGCGTAGGCCTGCAGCATCCGCCGGCTCTCGGGGTCGAGCATGCGCTCGTTCTCGGCGGCGGCGCGCCCCATCCCCACCGTGCGCAGGAAGCGGTCGGTGTCCACCAGGTCCGCGCCCAGCACCTCGGCCATGCGCCCGTCGGCCACGCGGCGGAAGAGCTCCATCTGCCAGAGCCGGTCCTGCGCGTGCACGTAGCCCACGGCGCGGAAGAGGTCCTCGTCGTCCGCGGCCCACACGTGCGGCACGCCCAGCGAGTCGCGCCACACCTCCACCGGCCCGTGCAGCCCGGCGAGCACCGCGTCGCGGCGCGGGTCGGCCTCCGCACGTCCCACGTAGAAGCGGACGGCGACCACCAGCACGGCGAGCAGGAAGACGAGCCCGGCGAGGAGGTACGCGAGCTTGCGGAGCATGGCGGCGGGGCGGGGAAAGGCGATGACGGGGAGGATGCGGGAGCCGCGGTATGATGGGTCCGCGCGGCAGCCCCGGTCAAGCTTCGGCCGTGCCGGGGGAATCCTGCGAGTGCTGAGTGCAGGGGAGGGAGGATAGGGGATCAGGATAGGGGATGGAGATGCCGACGCCGTTGAAGTCCGCGAAGGCGGACTGCGTGCCGTTGTAGCCGCGACTTCAGTCGCATATCGCCAGCCTCCGCCAATCGCCCCCAATCGCCCCCAATCGCCCCGAATCGCCTGCAATCCCCCCAATGCTCCCGATTTTTGGTGCGCCGAAAGCGGACGGACTGCGTGCCGTTTCGCCCGCGACGTAAACCGTAAATCGCCCTCCGATGCGCTTTGATTTTCCTGTCCCAACTGAAGTCGTCGGAAGGGCGAAACTACCTTCGGCAAAGCATTTACATCATAAACACCTGGGAGGCGCCGCTGGCCTGATTGTTGCCACCCCGCCGCGCCCCGGTCCCGGCGGGTCGAAGGCGGGATGGCGGTCACTCGAACAGGAGGAGGAACGGTGGCAGAGATCAAGGTGGACAACCGCGACCACCGCGGTGCGGAGCCCGCGCGGGGCGGATTCAAGTGGTGGTGGCTGCTGCCGCTGCTCCTGATCCCGCTGCTGCTCTTCATGTGCCGCGGCGATGACGACGATGACGACGTGGTGCCCGTGGCGACCGACACCACCCTCGTGGCGCCGGTGACGACCGACACCGCCTACACCGGCGCGGCCGGGACCACCCTCCCCGCCACCGACACCGCCCTCGGGGCCGCGGGCGCCGGGACGGACACCGCGGGCGCCGGCGCGGCCGCGGGGACGGGCGCCGCGGGGACGAACCAGGGCGACACCCTGATCAAGGTGGACAGCACCGGAACGCGGTGATCGTCGACGAGACGGATGAGGCGCGGGACGAGCTCCGTCCCGCGGGTGGGAGCCTTCACCAGGAAACACGAACCATGCACAACGACAGGCTGGTACCGCTCGACTCGCTTCCGGACTTCGACGTGGCCGACGGCTACACCGACATCCGCGGGTTCGACGCCTACCTCTCCGACGGCCGGCAGGTGGGCCGCGTGAACGAGCTGCTGGTGGACCCCGACGCCCGGCGCGTTGCGGCCATCACGCTGGAAGGCGGCGGGATGAGCGCCACCGGCGGCCGGCAGGTGCCGATCGAGGACGTGGAGATCGACACCCCCACCCGGCGCGTGCTGATCCAGGGCGCCGACGCCGAGACGCTGGGCGGCCGCGCGGGCGCCACCGGGATGGTGGGCACGGCGGGCGCCGCGACCGGCGCGATGGACGCCGACCATGCGCGCCGCGACGTGAACGCCGGCGAGGAGCGGATGACGCTGTCGGAGGAGGAGCTGGAGCTGCGCAAGCAGCGCGTCTCGGCCGGCTCGGTGGAGGTGGACAAGCGCGTGGAGACGCAGCACGTGCGCGAGGCGGTGCCGGTGATGCGCGAGGAGGTGTCGGTGGAGCGCCGCCCGCTGGCCGAGCCCACCACCAACCCCGACGCCCGCTTCGAGGGCGGCGAGATCCGCGTCCCCCTCATGGAGGAAGAGGTGGTGGTGGAGAAGCGCGCCGTGGCCAAGGAAGAGCTGGTGATCAGCAAGGGCCAGGTGCAGGAGACCCAGACGGTGGAGGCCGACCTGCGCCGCGAGCGCGCCGAGATCCACGAGCGCGGCGACGTGCGCACGAGTGGCGATGTGCGCGGCGACGGCGGCCTGCGGGCCGACAACCCGCTTCGGGGCGGCCGCGACCTGGACGGCGACGGCGTCCGCTGACGGTCCCGGCCCGGCGGACGGGGGCCGATCGCGGCCGCCCGCCCGCCGGAGTGTAGAAGGTTCGTCCAGAGTTCAGGAACAGGTGTTGCACCGGGGCTCGCTCCCGGAGGCAGGTCCCAAAGCGGGACGTAGCAACCTCACACGAAGGAGACCGACCATGGCCGACCGCATCAACGACTCGCACCTCGACCCCAGCCAGAACCGTCCGCTCGACGCCGACCGCAAGCTGACCGACCGCGAGGTCACCGAGCGCGGCATGGTGGCCGACGAGCGGATCACGCTCAACGAGGAGCAGCTCGCCATCGGCAAGCGGCAGACGGAAGCGGGGGCGGTGGAGGTGGAGAAGCGCGTGGAGACGCACCACGTCTCCGAGAGCGTGCCGGTGAGCCGTGACGAGGTGACGGTGGAGCGCCGGCCGCTGAGCGGCAACGAGGCGCTGCACGCCGCGCCGGGCGCCTTCCAGGAGGAGCACATCAGCGTGCCCCTGTCGCGCGAGGAGGTGGTGGCCGAGAAGCGCGCCGTGGGCGCCGAGGAGATCGTGGTGCGCAAGCACCAGGTGCAGGACCACGAGACCGTGGAGGCCGACCTGCGCCGCGAGCACGCCGAGGTCCGCGAGGTGGGCGACGTCCATCGCGAGGGCATGCGCGCCTCCGAGACTCTGCGCGAGGGCTCCGAGACCCTGCGCGAGAACAACCCGCTGCAGGGCGGCCGCGACCTGGACGGCGACGGCGTGCGCTGAGCCTGAAGGGCCGGCATGAGATGGGGGGCGCTCCCGCGGTGGGAGCGCCCCCCACGTGCGTGGTGGAGCGATAGATGTTGGGCTCGAGGCGATCGAAGGGACTTGCCCGGATCCGCGGCGCCGGCGGGCCCTCTCCCTGGCTCGTTCCTCGCCTGTCCCTCCCCCGAACTGCGCCAAGACAACCTGGGGGAGGGACGGGGGCTCGCTTCGCTCGCGGCTCGGTTGGTGTGATCCCCAGGGCTCGCCGCGCGCCGTCACGTCCTCCAACCGATCTTAAGCCGCGGCTGGTGCGAGGCTAGTCGCGTGCCGCCTCACCGCCGCGCCGGCGGCGGTAGTCCGCGAAGGCGGACTTCGTGTGGTCGTTGCCGCGAATTCATTCGCCCGGCTTAGCCGCGCCCGGACGCATCCCCATCCCCCGAGCCACCCGACGCGGTGCCATCATCCGTACCAGACGCCGTTCCATCCCCACCCGACGCGGTGCCATCCACCAATCCACCCGACGCGGTGCCATCTCCCGAGCCTCCCGGCGCCGTTTCCTCCCCCGAACCGCCGCGCGCGGGCCCGTCCCCGTTCCCCGCCTGGGCGCCGCCGGGGCCGCGGATGTCGTCGAGGACGGTGCCGGGGGTGAGCCACTCCTCCACCACCAGCACCACGCCGCGCACCTCGCGGTCGGCGCCGCGCAGCGGGGTGGCGGACACGCGGCAGTGGATGGTGCGGCCGCGGCGGTTGACCGCGTCCAACGCCACGTCCTCGTACTCGCTGCGGCCGTCCAGGCAGGCGCGGATGGCGGGCTTCAGCCGCTCCACGGGAAGGCCGATGTCGAGGTTCTGGAAGGCATGCCCGATCACCTCGTCGGTCCGCACCCCCCACAGGTCCTCGGCCTTGCGGTTCCACACGCGGATGGCGAGCTGCCGGTCGAGCACCGCCACCCCGGCGCGCAGCGAGGTGAGGATGGAGTTCATGTAGGCGTTGGTGTTGTTCAGCTCGCCCGTGCGCCGGTACAGCTCGTCGTTGATGGTCTCCAGCTCCTCGTTGGTGCTCTGCAGCTCCTCGTTCATGGTCTCCAGCTCTTCGTTCGTGCTCTGGAGCTCCTCGTTGGTGGTCTCCAACTCCTCGATGGTGCTCTGCAGCTCCTCGTTGGTGGTCTCCAGCTCCTCGTTGGTGCTCTGCAGCTCCTCGAAGGCCGTCTCCAGCTCCTGGTTGGCGCCCTGCAGCTCCGACTCGATGCGGTAGTAGGCGGTGGTGTCCACGAACGACACGCTCACCCCCAGCAGCGCCTTGCCCGCGTCCAGCAGCGGCGCCACGTGCACGTCGAAATGGAGGAGCTCGCCGTTGGTGAACAGGTATTCCACGTTGCGG
>DASQLJ010000384.1:0-9126 GCA_035630095.1 Longimicrobium sp. | reverse complement strand
TTGCGGGCACCTTCGTCCCGCGCTCCGGCCTCCGTCCCGATCATGCGCCACACCATGCCACGCCCCAGCTTTCGCGCCTTCCGCCTCTTCGCCGCCCTGGTCCCGGTCGCCCTCGCCATCGCGGCGGCGGGGTGCTGGCGCGACAACGTGCGCGTGCCGCCGCCCGAGCGGGGCGCCGCAACGCGCGCGGTGCCCGAGCCCGACTCGTCGGTGGTGAACATCCCCGTCACCGTGTCGCTGGCGCAGGTCGCGGCGATGGTGGAGAACAAGGTGCCGCGCGGGCAGAGCCGCGAGGCCGAGTGGGCTCCCCTCGGCAAGTTCGCGGTGGTGGGCACCGTGTACGTCAAGGAGATGTGGGAGCGCGACCGGCTGGTGCTGAACATCGACGGCGACCACGTGGACGTCTCGGCGCACGTGCGCTACCGGGCGCGCATCGCGGCGCACCCGTGCGTGCCGCTGGCCGGCTGCCGCTGGGTGGAGCTCGGCTCGTGCGGGGTGGGCGACGGACCGATGCCCACCATCGACGTGGCGCTGCGCACCACGCTCGCCTTCAGGGGCGACTGGACCATCGCGCCCAAGACGCGGCCGGCGCCGGTGCGGGCGGGGGTGCGCTGCAAGCTCACCGAGGCCAACATCGACGTGACCGAGCGCGTGCAGGAGCTGGTGCGGGGGGTGCTCAGCCGCGCCGCGCCGCAGATCGACGAGACGATCCGCGAGGCCGTGTCGCTGCGCCGGCGCGTGGAAGACGTGTGGGGCGACATCCAGAAGCCGATCCGCGCCTCCGAGGGCGTGTACCTGGTGATCGCGCCCGAGCGCGCCGCCGCCACGCCCCCGCGGGGCGAGGGGACCACGCTCACCACGCAGGTTTCCGTGGTGGTGCGCCCGCGCGTGGTGATCGGCGAGAAGCCGAAGGTGGCCGAGGTGCCGCTGCCGCCCAGCGGCACGGTGGCGCCCGGCCGCGGCTTCCAGGTGCAGCTCGTGGCCGAGATGCCCTACACGGTGGTGGACAGCATCCTGGGGAAGAAGCTGGTGGGGCGCACCTTCGACGCGCGCGGGCACGAGGTGACGGTGACCGGCGCGCGGCTGTACGGCAGCGGCGACCGGGTGGTGCTGGAGGTGAAGGTGAAGGGCGACGCGCGCGGCACCATCTACCTGGTGGGGACCCCCGAGTTCGACCCGGTGACGCAGGTGATCGCGGTGCCCGACCTGGACTTCTCGGTGGAGAGCAAGGAGCTGCTCCCCAACGTGGCCGACTGGCTCCTGTACGAGGAGCTGCGCGACCAGCTCCGCGCCGGCGCGCAGTTCGAGCTGGGCGACCGCATCGCCAGGGTGCGGGGGCAGGTGGACGGCGCGCTCAACCGCAACCTGGGGCGCAGCGTGCGCCTGACCGGCGGGGTGACCGCGCTGCGGCCGCTGGGGGTGTTCGTCTTCTCGGAGTCACTTGCCGCCGTTGTGGCCGCGGACGGGCACATGCAAATTCATGTCGACGTGCGCGCCCGGCGCGGCGCCGCCCCACCGTCCCCCACACCTGCGGCCAAGAGATGAACGGCGCCCCCTTCCGCGACAACGTGGTGGTGCTCACCGGCGCGAGCGCCGGGATCGGGTACCAGATGGCCCTCCAGCTCGCCGACCAGGGCGCCCGGCTCGTGCTGGCCGCCCGCGACGCCGCCCGGCTGGAAGAGACGGCCGCCGAGTGCCGCCGCCGCGGCGCGCGGGCGATCGTGGTGCCCACCGACGTGGCCGTGGAAGCGGAGTGCCGCGCGCTGATGGACGCCGCCGTGGCCGAGTTCGGGCGCATCGACACGCTGGTGAACAACGCGGGCGTGGGGATGTGGGCGCTCTTCGAGGAGATGACCGACCTGGCGCCGATCGAGCGCATCATGCAGGTGAATTACCTGGGGAGCGTGTACGCCACCTTCCACGCGCTCCCGCACCTCAAGCGCACGCGCGGCCGCATCGTGGTGGTCAACAGCCTCACGGGGAAGACGGGGGTGCCCACGCGCAGCGGCTACTCGGCCAGCAAGCACGCCGTCACCGGCTTCTTCGACACCATCCGCATCGAGCTGGAAGACAGCGGGATCACGGTGACGCAGGTCTTCCCCGGCTTCGTGGCCACCGAGATCCGCGAGCGCGCGTTCGGCCCCGACGGCAAGCCGCTGGGCACCGGCAACAGCCCCGTGCAGGAACGCGAGATCATGACCGCCGACGAGTGCGCGCGGCAGATCATCGTCGTGGCCGGCAAGCGCAAGCGCGAGCTGCTGATGACGCTGCGCGGCAAGATCGGCCCCACGCTCAAGCTCCTCGCGCCGCGCCTGGTGGACCGCATGGTCCGCAAGGCGATCAAGAAGGGGAAGTAGATCGGGATCGAACCCGGTCCGGCAACAGCATTTTTTCACGCAGAGTCAGCAGAGTAAGCAGAGAACTGCAGTTGTTTCTGCTCACTCTGCTGACTCTGCGTGAACCATGGCCGTTGAACGCGCCTTCCCCCATCGTCGGGACTAGGTTGCGAGCACCGCGCGTCCGGCCGCGTTCCCCGCCTCCAGTCCCTCCCCATGAATCTTCGCCACGTCCTCCCCGGCGCCGCCCTCTGCGCCGCCGCGCTGTCAGCCGGGTGCGCCTCGCCGCGCGCCCCGGTCGCCGGGAACCCGAACGGCGCGGAGGGGCAGCGGGGCGAGGGGCTCGTCCTCCAGGCGGACGAGGGGGAACGCCGCGTCCGCCGGCCGCGCCCGGGCTCGACCACCGCGCAGACGGCGCCGTTCATCCTGAAGGTGGATCCGCGCAACGGCGCCTCCCGCGAGCTCGTCATGGGCTACGAGGAGATCGCGCCGGGCGAGGCCATCCAGCCCCACCGGCACCTGGTCGCGGACGAGATCGTCTTCGTGCACCGCGGGAGCGGCGTCGCCACCCTCGGCGCGAGGGAGGCCCCGGTGAGCGCGGGCGCCACGGTGTACATCCCGCGCGACACGCGCATCGCCCTGCGCAACACGGGGCCGGAGCCGCTGGGGATCGCGTTCATCTTCTCGAAGCCGGGCTTCGAGGAGCTCATGCGCGAGAACTCGGTGCTCGAGGGCCAGCCCGCCACGCCGCTCGCCGCCGAGCAGCAGGCGGCGATCCGCGCGCGCCACCGCTGGCACACCGTCGCCGAGGGCGCCGGGGCCGAGCCGGGTCCGCCGGGAAGCGGCGGCCTCGTCCTCCACGCCGGCGAGGGCGAGCGCCGCGTCCGCCGGCCGCGGCCGGGCTCCGCATCCACCCTGACCGATCCGTTCATCCTGAAGGTGGATCGCTGCAACGGCGGCTCGACGGAGCTGGTGATGGGCTACGAGGACCTCGCCCCAGGGCAGGCCATCAACCCGCACCGGCACCTGCTGGCCGACGAGATCATTTTCGTGCACCGGGGCAGCGGCGTCGCCACGCTCGGCACGCGGGAAACGCCGGTGAGCGCCGGGGGGACCGTCTACATCCCGCGCGGCTCGCGCATCAGCCTGCGCAACACGGGGGCGGGGCCGCTCGGCATCGCCTTCGTCTTCTCCAGGCCGGGCTTCGAGGAGCTGATGCGCGAGAACTCCGTGCCCGAAGGCGAGCCCGCCCCGCCCCTCTCCCCCGAGGAGTTCGCCGCCATCCGCGCGCGCCACCGCTCGCACACCGTCTACGATCCGCAGTGATACCGCTTTCCACGGCATCGTTTTGATTCCGGCCTGACCTGGCTCTCACGGAGGCCACGGAGGGCACAGGGAACTTCCTCCGTGTCCTCCGTGGCCTCTGTGAGAAAACCATGGCACCCGGTTCCCGAACGATCCTTGGTGACTGGGTATGACATGAAAGACCGCGGGGCGATCGAATCGCCCCGCGGTCTCTTCCGCTCTTCCCAGTCCCGCGCGACGGGCGTCCCCCGCCGGCGGTCTGGAGGTGGATCCCCAGCCGCCGACGGGGATCAGGGGATCCCGGCGTCGGTCTTGGCCCAGTCGAGCCGGCGGCCGATCTCCTTCTCGCTCATCGTGCGGATGGCGAAGTCGGCGGCGGCGGCGCTGTTGAACTCCACGTTGGTGCGGATGGGCTCCGCGCCGGGCTCGTCGCCGGGGCGAAAGGCCAGCACGGCGCCCTGTTTCAGGTGCGCCACCTTGCTCTCCGCCGGCACCGCCACCCACGTGCGCCCCGCCCTGTCCACCACCTCGCGGACGGCGGTCTCCACCGTATCTGCCATCGTCAAACCCCGCAGGTTCAGTCCCCAGTGATCACGAAAGTCAGCGCAGCGCCTTGAGCAGCGCCTCGCCGATCGCCTCCACCTGCCACCTGCGCACGCCCTGCACCGCGGCGAGCGCATCCAGCGTCTGCGGGCGGGCGCGGCCCACCTCCTCGAGCTGCGCGCGCGACATCACGAAGCCGGCGTCCAGGCCCAGCTGGTCGGCGCGGCGGTTGCGCGCGTCCTTGAGCGCCTCCACGCGCGCCTCCAGCTCCATGTCGCGCTCCCAGCGCGGGCTGCGCGGCCAGCGCGGCAGGTCGGCCTCGGGCACCTCGAGCGCGCGGGTGATGGCGGCCATGATGTCGCGCCCGCGGCGCTCCACCAGCCCGCCGGAGACGCCCGAGACGTTCTTCAGCGCGCCCACGCCCTGCGGCGGGTTCAGGCTCATCTCGATCAGCGACGTGTTGCCCATCACCCGGAAGGTGGCGCGGTCCATCTCGCGCGACACGCCCTCGCGCCACTCGTACAGCTCGCGCAGCACGGCCATGGCGCGCGGGGGGAGGTCGCGCGCGCCCTTCACCTTCATCCACGCCTCGCGGGTCTCGTCGGGCTCGCTGAAGCGCGTGCCCTCGCGGCGGCGGAACTCCTCCTCGGCCCAGTGCAGGCGGCCCAGCGCCACCAGCTCGTCGCGCAGGCGGTCGCGCAGCGCGGGGAGGTGGGCGGTGTCGGTGGCGGCGTACTGCTTCATCCCCTCGGTCAGCGGCCGCTCGCCCCAGTCGGCGCGCTGGTGCTCCTTGGGGAGCTTGAGGCCCAGGTACTTCTCGGCGATGTTGCCCAGCCCCAGCGAGCGCTCGCCCAGGAACGCCGCGGCCACCTGCGTGTCGAACAGGTTGGCGATCGACAGCCCGGCGTCGCGGTCCAGGATGCGCACGTCGTAGTCGGCGTCGTGGAAGATCTTCTCCACGGCGGGGTCCAGGAACAGCTCGGCCAGCGGCGACAGGTCGGTCACCGCCTGCGGGTCGACGAGGAAGTTCTCGGTGCGGGACGAGAGCTGAACCAGGCTGAGACGGTCGAAGTACCGGTGATAGCCGGCGGCCTCGGTGTCGGCGCCCAGCAGCGGCTCGGCCTTGAGCCGTTGGACGGCGTCGCGCAGCCGCTCGGGTGTGTCGATGTATTGGTAGTCCATTCCCACCGGTCCGGGGATCGAAGCGCGCCAATGTCGTCACCACACCGCCGCGTCGCAAGGCCAACGTGCGCAAATGCCACACCCGTCCGCCCTTCGATCGCGGACCGGCGAGACGAAACGTCACCCGGTCGCAAAGAATTGAGGCCGCTCCGCCGAGCGGCCTCTCATCATCATACCGACTTCTAGGATTTACTGTCCAAACCCAGAGATGTCATCCTGAGCGGCGCCGCTGCACCGGACCTTCGTCCACACGTGACTTTGGCGGCGCCCGAAGGATCTAAAGCATGGGTCCAGGCGACAAGCGGCCTGTCGCTCGAAGGCCGAGTATAGATCCTTCGGTCGCCGCCGTAAGCCTGTGCTAGAACAGGCTTTGGCGCAGCGGCTCTCTCAGGATGACATCCCTCCGGCTTCGAGGCACCGGGCACTGGCACTGGGCACTTTCCCCCCTCACGCCGCCGGGAGCCGGACCGTGAACCGGCTGCCGCGCCCGGGCTCGCTCTCGGCGGTGATGGTGCCGCCGTGCTGCTGCGCGATCATGCTGGCGATGGCGAGCCCCAGGCCGGTGCCGCCGCTGAACTCGCGGGCCGCGTCGGCGCGGTAGAAGCGGTCGAAGACGCGGGGGAGCGCCTCGGGGGCGATGCCGCTGCCGGTGTCTTCCACCACCACCTCGGCCCAGCGCGCCCGCGCCGCCGCCGCGCCGCCGGGCTGCGCGTCGTCCGACGTGGACGAGACGGCGGGGACAGGGGCCGCCGCCTCGTCCACCGCGCGCGCGGCGATGCTCACGGTGCCGCGGTCGGTGAACTTCACCGCGTTGGAGACCAGGTTCAGGAAGAGCCGGCGCAGCGGGCCGGCCGCGCCCACCAGCGGCAGCGCGTCGGGCGTCTCCAGCCGCACCTCGATGGCCTTGCCCATCGCCAGCGCCTCGCCCACGTCCTGCACGTCGCGCAGCACGGCGGAGAGGTCCACCGGCTCCATCGCCGGGGCCACGGACTGGTCGCCGCGGGCCAGGGTGAGCAGGTCCTCGACCAGGTTGAGCATGGTGCGGGTCTCTTCCAGCACCTCCTCCAGCGTGTCGCGCAGCTCGGGCTCGGTGCGCGGCCGCGCCAGCGCCACCTCGGCGGTGCCGCGGATGGCGGTGAGCGGGGTGCGCAGCTCGTGGCTGGCGTCGGCCGTGAAGCTGCGCAGCGCCTCCACCGCCCGCTCCAGGCGCCCCAGCATCCCGTTCACCGCCATCGACAGCTCGCGCAGCTCGGCCGGGTGCTCGGGCTCCTCCACCCGCCGCGACAGGCCGGTGATGCCGATCTCGCGCGTGGCCACCAGCAGCCGGTTGAGCGGCTGCAGCACGCGGTTGGCGACGGAGTAGCCCACCAGCGCCGCCGCCAGCGCGGTCACGGGGATCAGCAGCAGCGCGATCACCGCGAACGAGCGCACCGCCTTCTTCTCCACGTCCCCCGTGCGGGCCACGTAGATGTCCACCACCTCGCCCGTGGCCAGCCGGGTGCGCCGCCGCAGCGCCTCCACGTCGCCCGGCGCGGGCGGCAGCGGGTCCTCGCGCACCGCGATGCGGGGGATGTTGGGCGGGGCGATGAGCTGCTCGGCCGCCAGCGCCGTCTGCCGCAGCGACTGCGTGCCGGCGCGCGCCAGCGTCTGCCGCATGATCAGGTAGGTGGCGCCGGCGAAGAAGGCCAGCGCGATCACCAGCACCCCGGTGTACCCCACCACGATCTCGCGGCGCAGCGAGTGCGAGCGCCCGCGCGCCGGCACGGTGGCCGGCGCGCCGTTCCCCGGGCCGGACGCGGGGCCCGCCGGGGCGACCACCACGGCCCGCGGCCGGGGCTCGGTCGACATCATTCGGGCGCCCGCTCGGCCGGGGCGCGCTCGTCGCCCGGGTTGCGCACCACGTAGCCCACGCCGCGCACCGTCTGGATCAGCTCGCGGTCGCGGTCCTGCAGCTTGTTGCGCAGCGAGTTGACGCACACGTCCACGATGTTGGTGCCGGGGTCGAAGCGGATCCCCCACACGTGCTCCATCAGCGTGGCGCGGCTCAGCGGGCGGTCGGCGTTGCGCATCAGGAACTCGAGGAGCGCGAACTCCTTCGGCGTGAGCTCCACCTGGCTCCCGTCGCGGCGCACGTCGCGCGTGGCGGGGTCCATCTCCAGGTCGCCCACCTTGAGCGAGGCGGGCGCGCCGGTCCCCGCCGTGCGCCGCAGCAGCGCGCGCAGCCGGGCGGTGAGCTCCGAGAACTCGAACGGCTTGGTCAGGTAGTCGTCGGCCCCCGAGTCAAGCCCGGCGACCTTGTCCTCGATGCGGTCCTTGGCGGTGAGCAGGAGCACGGGAAGGGGCACGCCGGCCAGGCGCAGGTCGCGCACCAGCTCGAAGCCGCTGCGGCCGGGGATCATCACGTCCACCACCGCGGCGTCGAAGCCCTGCTGCGTGGCACGGTCGTAGGCGGTGTCGCCGTCGCCCGCCACGTCCACCACGTAGCCCTCCTCGCGCAGCCCCTTCTGCAGGAAGCCGGCGATGCGCGGGTTGTCTTCGACGATCAGGATTCGCATGGCGGAGGCGGCGGAATGTGCGAAGGTGCGAGAGTGCGAAAGCAACGACGGTCCGTTGACGCGGTTCCTCGCGCGCCGACGGGTTCCGGTCGAGCCGTTGTCGCTCGTCCCCCTGTACCCGCGAGGCGGCGATTGGGGCCGCCGGCGGGGGAGGATTAAGGGCGGCTAATCCTCGTCTAACCGGTGGCTAATGGAGCTTGCGAACGGCTTTGCATACTATCGGGTACGGAGTGCGAGCCATCCCACTTCTCTGGACCCGGGATTGAACTGACCCATGAACACCAAGATCCGCAAGCTCATCGTGCCCGGCGTCCTGGCCGCCGGGCTGGGCGCCGGCGCCACGCTGGCCGACGTGATGCAGGACCCCATCCCCGACGCCCGGGCGCAGCTCACCGCGAGCCGCCCGGCCGCGGCGGTGAGCCCCGGCTCGGCCGCGAGCCTCAGCACCGCCTTCCGCGCCGCCAGCCAGTCGGCGCTGACCGCCGTGGTGCAGGTGCGCGTGGAGTCGGCGGCGCGCACGGTGTCGCAGCAGGTGCCGCCCGAGTTCCGCGGCACCCCCTTCGAGGAGATGTTCGGCGGCGGGCGGATGCGCGTTCCCCCGCAGCAGGGCTCCGGCTCCGGCTTCATCATCTCGGCCGACGGCTACGTGGTGACCAACAACCACGTGGTCGACCAGGCCAGCCGCGTGAAGGTGGTGCTGAGCGACAAGCGCGAGTACGACGCCCGCGTGGTGGGCCGCGACCCCGACACCGACGTGGCGGTGCTGAAGATCGACGGGCGCGGCCTTCCCGTGGCCCGCATGGGCGACAGCGACCAGCTGGAGACCGGCGACTGGGTGCTGGCGCTGGGCTACCCGCTGCAGCTGGGGCAGACCACCACCGCCGGGATCGTGAGCGCCAAGGGCCGCAGCATCGGCATCATGGAACGCGGCAACCCGAACGGCAACCCGCTCGAGCACTACATCCAGACCGACGCGGCCATCAACCCCGGCAACTCGGGCGGGCCGCTGGTGGACCTGGAGGGCCGCGTGGTGGGCGTGAACAGCGCCATCGCCTCGCCCACCGGCTACTACTCGGGCTACGGCTTCGCGGTGCCCATCAACCTGGCGCGGCGCGTGGCCGACGACCTGGTGAAGTTCGGCGTGGTGCACCGGCCCATGATGGGCGTGCAGATCCGCGACGTGACCACCGCCGACGCCGAGGTCT
>DASQLJ010000383.1:0-15727 GCA_035630095.1 Longimicrobium sp. | reverse complement strand
CAACCAGGTGAAGATCCGCGGCTACCGCGTGGAGCTGGGCGAGATCGAGGCCGCGCTCCGCCGCCACCCGTCCGTCTCCGCCGCGCTGGTGGTGGTCCGCGAGGACGTCCCCGGCGACCGCCGCCTGGTGGCCTACGTGGTGGGCGGCGCGGAGACGGAGGAGCTGCGCGCGCACCTGCGCCGCACCCTCCCCGAGTACATGGTGCCCAACGCCTTCGTCCCCCTCGCCGCCCTCCCGCAGACCCCCACGGGGAAGCTGGATACCAGGACGCTCCCCGCGCCCGACTACCAGGCGGGCGAAGACGCCTACGTGGCCCCGCGGACGCCGGTGGAGGAGAGCCTGGCGGCGATGTGGGCCGAGGTGCTGGGGCTGGAGCGCGTGGGCGTGCACGAGAACTTCTTCGAGATCGGCGGCCACTCGCTCCTGGCGATGCGGATCGTGTCGCGCATCCGCGAGTCGCTGGACGGCGAGATCGGCGTGGTGGCGCTCTTCGAGAGCCCCACCATCGACGCCCTCGCCCGCGTGATCGAGGCGCGCATGGCACCGGCCGGCGGGGCAGGCGAGCTCGGGGCGGCGATCGCATCCAGCACGCAGGCGCTGCTCGAGGGCATCGACGAACTTTCCGAGGAGGAGTTGGACAGCCTCCTTGGTCTCACCACCTGATAAAGGATTCGGAAGTTCGCTGCTGCTCACGAACTCTATATGTCACACGGAGCACTCTGATGAACCATCAGCGATGCGTGAAACCCGCCGTGCCGTCTCTGGAAGCGTCGGCCGGCGTACGCGCGGTAGGGTAGCTGGTCGGCTACACTCTACCACACGCCGCACGCGCGGGTCCGCATCCGGCGGTTCGGAGAGTTGAGGTCAGTGCGGAGTGAGGCGAGGGACTCCGAGTTGGAACGAAGTAACTCCGGGGAGAGCGTGTTTTAGCGCGCCGTGTTGATCGTGCTTGAGCAAGACTGATGAATGCCCGGCTCAGGCGCGCGCGGAATCATCGGGCGTGTACCCGCCCCGAAGCCTCTCACGGCTCTGGCGTAGTTCGCCGTCGAACGCTGCCATCGCCGTCTCAAACGAAGGCCGGTGACGTCCGGCCTCACCTGATCGTGCTGAGCGGACCAACCCGCTAACCGCCCGACGCAGCCCGCTCGCGTCCACATAACCCGTCGATCGCGCGACGTTGTTCCACGACCGCGTGCGCTCCTCCAATAGCGCCGCGGCCAGGAGCACCCGCGCCCAGGTGAGCAGCCGCCGGGGCGGCGGGAGCCCTTCGGCCGCGCACCAGTTCCCTACCGTCCGCGCGTTCACCCCAAAGACGCCAGCGAGGTCGCCGCCCATGCCGCAGTCGCAGGCCACCTCGGCGGCGGCCCGGACGAGCGTCATCGCGTTCGCCGAGAGGTAGCGCGAGATCTGCTCTTCCAGCCGCCGCTTGAACGGCCGCGCATGTGCCGCCCGGAACCGGGGCGCCAGGGCCTCTGGCCCGCCCTCCAGCCGGATGTCGACCACCTCGCTCACGCCCCAGCGCAGGACCATTTCGACTCCCGCCGCGGCGCACGCGCCCAGGTCGGCAGCGGCGACGACCGGCAGGAGCGGAGCGGAGGCGAGGAGGACCTCCAGCGCGGGGTCCGGCCCGCCCGCCGGGTCCCCGAACGGCGCGACGAGCACCGCGGTGGAGGGTGGCGCCCGGCGCACCGCGGCAAGCAGCGCGTCGAGGCTCGACACGCGCGTGGCCCTGTAGCCTTCCGCCGGAAACGGCAACGGATGGAAGCCGGGGTGATCGAGCACGAGCAGGGCCCGGACAGGATGCGCGCGAGCCGGTGGCGTCTCGGGTAGGGTCATTTCATGCACCGTATGTGTTGGCGCTCCAGATGTGGACGGATGATCTTGGGAACGCTTCCGCGTCTCCACCCATCTTCCCAACTGGAGCTCTGCTCATGTATGTACCGCGACTCCTGCCGCTCCTGGCCATTCCGCTTTTCCTGGGCGCGTGCGGGTCCACGACCCCGACCACCCCCTCGCTCACGAGCGGGCCCGTGCACGCCCCACCCGCTCCACCCTCGCGCACCACGACCCCGGCTGACTCCGCCCATGCAGCCGCATCAAACGCCGGCCTGATGTTCGGATCGGGAACCTGATCCTCCAGAGCCGGACCATCCGGGCCCGCTTCCCGCGCACCAGGTGGAAGCTGCCCGGGAAGCGGGCCCTGGTGGTCCGGCTACGCGTTGTTCGAGTCGTGCTCCACCCCGGACGCCAGGACTCCGCTCCCGGCGTGCGTGACCAGCACCGCCACGAGCTCGCCGGCGAGCTCGTCCTCCGCACGGACCGCCTTTCCGCCGGCCGACGACACCGCCCGATCCGACGCTTCGCGCCGGCCGCGCCGGTCCATGGCCGCCGAGGCCTTCACCACCGTTTCGTTCTCACCGCTCGCCGTCGCGCTCGCCAGGGCGACGCCGAGCGCACGTTCCGAATCGTCCCACCTCGACAGGTCCAGCGCCCCGAGCCCGAGCTCCAGAGCCGCGTCCGCTCGAAGCCGCTCGCCCACACCCGCTTCCATGATCTCCCACGCCTCCGCCCAGTAGCGGTCGAACCCGGCCACGTCCTGCGTCGCGCCGGCAGCGCGCGCGGCGTAGCCGAGCACGTGCAGGCGCGCCTCGGGTTCGGTGAAGTACAGGAGCAGTGCGTCCAACACCTGCAGCGCGCGGCGGAAGTAGCCGTGCCCGAACCAGAGCCAGGCGATGTCGTGCGCCAGCTTCGGCACGTTCGGGTGGCCCGCCGGATAGCCGTGCAGTGCCTCGCGCGCGTACTCGCCGGCACGCGCGAGATCGCCCGTATACACGGCGACCACGAGCAGGTCGTGGTAGATGAACGGTATCCTCTCCTTGAGCCGCGCACGTTTCGCCGTGCGCAGCGCGGACTGGAGAAACGCCTTCGCCCTGGGGTACCGGCCGACCTGCTGGTTCAGGTTGCCCAGGCTGTTCAGCGCGATCGCATGCGCCTCGCGGTCGGAGTTCCAGACGGCCACCCGGCGCGAACGGTCGAGCCAGTGCTCCGCGTCGCGGTAGCTGCCGCGCTCGCGGTGCATGCGGCCGGCGACGTACGCGTAGCGGGCACTCGCCGGAACGACCAGCGCGGCCGCCTCGGCCAGGCAGACGGCGGCGGCGCCCGCACCCCGGTTCACGCACCATTCGACGAGCGTCATGCAGGCGAGTGCGATCCACTTCCGGTCCGCCTCCGCCGGGTTCCGCATGGCGGTCGCGATCGCGGTGAGCGGGCTCCACACGTCCGCGTCCCACGCGTCCACCTGCCCCAGCACGTGCTCCTCCCACCGCGCCAACTCGGCCGCGTCCAGCACCGGCACCGCGCCTCCGCTCGTGGCCAGGGACACCACGAGCCGGTACGTGCGCCAGAGGGGAAGCGCGTACTCCTCCGGCAGTTCGGCAAGGAGAATGGCTCCGCTCACGTCGCCCCGCTGGACGGAGAGCGGGTACGCGAACTCGAGTGGAGCCCGGGGTAGCGGAGACCGGATGCGTTTGCGCGGGGGCGTCATGCCGTCCTGGTGGGCCACGGTGCGGGCGGGGGGAGCATCGCAGAACGGCGCCAAGTGTACAGCCCAGGAAGCGGGCACGTCTACAGCATGAAATGCCTCCATTCCAGGACGTGCGCTGACGCTGGCCCAGGCCAGGGTTCCGCCGTCAGACGGCAGGTATCAAAGCCCAACCTCGGTCCACCCCGTGTCGCTCTGCACGAGGTACATACGTCTCGCCGGTTCAGGCGACGTTCCCTGGCCACGCGCCTGCCCGGTGCGGTGAGGGACGAGGATGGGATCCTGCGCCCACGCGGGGACGTCCACCATCCGCCGGGTGTAGGTCACGATGACCGTCCTCTCCCGCGACGATTCATCCGGCTGCGTGAAGTTCACGATCTCCGGCTGCCAGCGTCCGTAGCAGAATGCGCCGACCGTTCCGTATCCCGGCGCCTCGTAGCTCCTGTAGATCGCTTTCCCAGCGGCGGTCAGCGTGTACTCCTTCGCCGGAACGGCCGCCTGGTACGAGCCGCCTTCCCCCAGGGCATACCTGGACACCGTGTCGGTCGCGTTCGCGCTCCGGACCAGGCCCGCCCGGGCGAGCGCGTCCAGCGCGCGGATCGTCTCGGCCTTGAAGTCATCACCGGTCGCCACCTTCGCGGGGAACACCCACGCCTGGTCGCCGATGCACGGTTTCTCGGAGGCGAGGGACGCCTCGACGGCGCCGGTGAGCTTTTCACGAGTCACCTCTTTGCTCCCGGTACAGGCAACGACGCTCAGGCCAGCGAGCGCGAGCACGGTCCAACTCATTCGCATTGCGGACTCCATCCAGGGAGATGAACGGAAAGGCGCCAGAGTGCGCAGGTTCATAATATCTGAATTTTAGATATTTGCAAAAGACCGGTAGTGTGCGCGTGGGTCCTGAACTCCCACGCGCACGTCACCGCACATGCAAATGGAACCGCGCCGGCGGACCGGCCGTCTGGTGCTGCGGCAGATGCTTCGTGAGATGAGAAAGGAGGCAGGACTACAGCAGGTCGCGCTCGCGGAGCGGCTCGGACGGCCACAATCGTTCGTGAGCGATGTCGAGAAGGGCCAGCGCCGCGTCGACATCCTGGAGCTCATGGAAATCTGTGACGCCTGCGGCGTGACGTTGACGGACTTCGCTTCACGCCTGCAGGAGCGAATGCTCGCCGGAAGCAAGGCTCCAGCGGACTGAAGGCTCGGCACCCCCCACCCGGGCCAGCAACACCACGAACACCATCTCCAGCCCGCCACCCTCTCCTTCAGGTCGTTCCCCGCAGTTTGATTGATTCAGTCCGGTTTTGTCCCTTTCACGTGTTGCCGTCTCCGTCCCCACCTCCCTAAGCTGCGCCCCCCTGCGTTCACCACGTTTACTTATGCGCAGGACGGCCGGGTCGCCGGCCGGCTCCCCCCGACCAGGCGAACGCGCTTTAGGCGCGGCGCCGGCAAGCCGCGCGCGCATGCCCCACGACACTACGAGTCCACCCCGCCCACGCCCCGCCGGCACTCGCACCGGGGACCTCGAGGCGAGCCTGCAGGCGGCGTACGTCCACGTTGATCGCTATTTCCGCCACTGGCTCCGCGGCGTCCCGGGCGGAGAGCGTCTCGCCCACGACCTCGCCGCCGAGACGCTCGTACGGATCGCGCGAAGCTCCCGGACGGCCGAAGAACCAGGCCCGCGGCTGATCGACCGCTGGCTGGGCATCGCTCACGAGGTTGCCCAGGAGGTGGCGAATGCCGCCCGGTGAACCGCGTCCGCCCGTCCCACGCGCCACGAGGTGGGCGGACGACGCGGCGTCAGCTGGAGCCGGTCTCCTGCGCCATCTCGGCCAGCACGATCCCACGCGCGGTATCGAGCCGCGCCAGCCGGTCCGTCGCCCGGTCCGTCGCGTCGTCGTCCCTGGCCAGGACCAAACCCGGCGGCAACTCCGCCAGGTACGCGCGGATGTGGTCCAGCCGGGTCAGTGCCTCCCCACACGAGACGTCCGCCGCGACCACCAGGGTCACCTGTGCGTCCGGGCGGGCGAGGGTTCGGCGCTCGCCCCCCTCGATCACGTAGTCGCCCAGATAGCCGCCGTACTCGACCTCGCGGGCACAGCGGGCCATGAAGACCGTCTCCGGATCGTTCCAGCTAAGCTCTGCCAGGTGATCCGCTACCTCCGCCTCGGTCTTGCGCCGGGGCAGGTCGTCGCCGGCCTGGGCGGCGTCCGTAGCCCTCGGAATTCCAGCCGCCAACGCGGCCTGCCGCATCTCGTCATTCATCTCGTCACACCCGGATGGAGTATCGGTCAGTGGCGCCGAACACGTGCTTCCGCCAGCGCCGGCGCGTCCCGCGGTAGACCTCCGCTTCGAGCCATGCACACTCGTCGTCGGCCTCCTCCTCCCATACGTCCGCGTACCACGCCCGCGGCCGCCCGTCGTCGCCGGCGGACCAGCGGTAGCCACGCGCCTTGAGCGGCATGCGGTGCTCGTACGCGGCATCGATGGCCCACAGCCTCACGGTACGCCGGAGCGAGGAGGCGAGCAGGCAGCCGAAGGGCAGCTCGCCGGTTCGGAAGGGCGTGGCGAGGACGTGCACGCCGCAGAGGGCGTCCTCGTCCGCCCGGTGTCCCTCGGCGAAGGCGCGGCAGTGCGCGAAGAGGAGGTACTCGAGCTTGGCCGAGGGCAGGCCGTGCCTGGCCCAGGGCACCTCCACCTGCGAGCAGCCCCAGGGGAGCTCCCGGAAGGCCGGGAGCCGCCGCTCGACCAGGGGCCGGTCGAAACCCGCGTTGTGGGCGACCACCAGCGCCGCGCTGGCGGCGGCCGCGAGCACGGCGTCGTCGTCGATCCGCCGGCCGGCCACGTCACGGTCCGAGATCCCGGTGAGCGAGGTGACGGCGGGCGGGATCGGCCGCCCCGGATCCTCCATGTGCACCTGGGGCTCGGCTACTCCGAAGATCCGCCCGCACGGCGAGAACTCGAAGGGTACCAGCGCCAGCTGGATGATCGCATCGGCCGCGGTGTCGAGACCCGTGGTCTCCACGTCCACGAACAGCGCCGTGACCGTGGGCGTGCCGTCATCCTCGGCGTACCGCGCCCGCGGCCGGAAACGCCGGACGACCCTGTACGCGCCGGTCGAATCGAGCGCGTCGGCGATCCTCTCGAGCGCGGCCTCGCGCAGAACGGCGTCAGGCATCGCCGCCTCCCTTCCGCCTGCGGTACGGCCGGGTCTTCCGCTCCGGATCGAACTCCGCCCCCGCATGCGGGCCCACGCCCCACTCGGGCAGCGTGATCACGAAGCGCTCCTCGCCCGCGACCAGCCGGGCGATTGCCGCGTCGACCTCTTCCGGCGCGGGGAGCTTGTACGCCGAACGGATGCGGAGCACCCGCCAGCCGAGCCGAGCCAGCCCACGCTCACGTGCTTCGTCCTGGGCCTGCTTGTCGGGGTGGCCATGGAAGTACCAGGAGTCGAACTCCACCGCGATGCGCACACCCGCGCGCTCGAGCGCCACGTCGATGCAGCGCCTGCCGACCCGGTGGTTCAGCTCGCCACCGAGGCGTTCGGCGAGCCTGCGCTGCACCTGCGACACCAGCATCCCGTTCACGCGGTCCTGGCAGGTGTGGCACCCCGAACCGCAGGAGATGCAGGCGTACGACGTCTCCCACACATGTCCTTTCGCGCAACGCCACCGGGTGTGATGCGAGTTGCGAGCGGGACGGGGACCGAGCCACTCAATGCCACGCTCCCCTGCGAGTGCCGCGTAGCGCTCCGCCGGGATCCGCTTCCTCTCGTTCCTGCGGTCCAACCTGCACCGGGGACACGCCCGTCCATGCGAGACCTTGTGGAAGCTCCCCTTCCACGGCCGTGCGCACGCATGGCAGCGCCACCCCGTTTTCACGTGCGCGCTGGACACCTCCGGGCCGAGCCACTCCAGCCCAGCGGTCTCCCCAATCGCGCGATACGCGTCCGCGCCGTGCCGCTCACCGGCGCACCGCTCCCGGTGCGCGACCGCGGCGCAGCGGGCACAGGCGCCTCGCTGCTTCATCCGTGCGTACGTCGACATCCAGCGGTGACCCTGGCCGCACTCCCACTCGGTCGGGTGGTTCGCCGACGCGGGGTACCTGCCGGTCCACCTGAACCCGAGCGCGGCCGCAAGCGCGTGGTACTCCGCGGGCTTGGTGCGGTTGGCCTCGTTGCGCCGCCGCACGCAGCAGGTGGGGCATCCGCTCCCGCGTTGCAGCGAGTTGTAGATCGCCTGCCACCACCTCCCACACACCAGGCACTTCCACCAGGTGCGCGTGTTCGCGTTCGGCACCACCGGGCCCAACCACCGCGCGTTGCGTCGCCGCGCCATCACCCCGTAGTCCGCCGGCTCCTTCCGCATTGCCATCGTCCGCCCCACCGCCGGGCGGAGGCCGGGCGGAGCACCCGCTCCATCCCCGCGTCTCCGCCGTTCGGGCGGACGGACGCGGGCCCGGCACCCCGCTCAGGGGTGCCGCCCCCCCGTCCGGGTAGCCGATCACCGGAAACCGCAACGCCTCGGCGGGGGTAGAGACGATGGACAAGGTGGCACGGACGAGAAAACTCGTTACCCTTGTTGCACGGGCGCGCGAGGGCGACGAGGCCGCGCTGGAGAGCCTGCTGGTCGACGTGCACGTGCACGTCCACCGCTTCTTCTCTCGCTGGCTCTACAAGCGGCCCGGGTGGGAGGACACGGTCGACGACCTCGCGCAGGAGACGCTGATCAAGATCGCGCGCAGCCTGGACACGTCGCTCGCCGAGAACGACGCCGTCCTCCTGGAGTGGTGCTCGACCGTTGCGCTGAACGCCGGGATCGACTACCTGCGCAGCATGCGCGACGAGTGGGACACCCGCGCGTTCATGGATGACGTCGATGCGTTCCGCGCACTAAATTGGGACTGGCAGGAACGTGAAACCGAGGAGGACGCCGGGGCCGTGATCGTCCTCCGTCTTCTGCGCGAGGCGCACGAGCAGGAGGGAGCCGACGCGCAGACCCTCCTCTGGCACCGGCTGGTGGTGGGCGACGAGTGGGCCGAGACCGGCGGCGAGCTCGGGATCGCCCACACCGCCGCCAAGCGCCGGTTCCAACGCATGCAGGAAAGGTTGCGGCACGCGGTGCTGAAGGGGCTGATCGGCCTGGGTCCGGACGAGCTCACCGCAGCCAGGCGGTGGATCCTGAAAATCGACTTGCCACACAAAAACCTCATGGCCATCTCCTCGACCCTTTCGGTGCCGCGTGCCGATGTCTGACGACGCCGAGAAGCCGCCGCCGGGGCTGCTCGACCGCCTGATCCGGGCGTACCAGTCGGTGCTCGGCCGGCCCGACCGGCCGGTCATCCCGCCGCCGCCGGACCCGGCCGAGTACGCCGCCGACGTGAGCCCGCCCACACCCGAGGAACGGGTGCGGGCCGAGGCCGCCGCGCGCGAGACCATGCGCCGCCTGCGCGAGGGCCGCTGAGGCCACCCTTCCGTAGAACTGAGGAAACCGCCGGCAGCTCCTGAGCTGCCGGCGGTTTCGTTTTCTCGCTCGCCCCCGCGCCAGGCCGGGGTGCCACACCCGCGTCCGTGTGCCCGGACGACTCCGCCGCACCGGCGGGGCGCCACCTACCCGCACACGGAGCCCACGATGCAAAAGACCCGGCAACTCGACTCGCCCGAGCGCACCGCGCTCGCAGGCGCGCGCGCGCGGCTCATCTCCGCCGCGCTGAAGGCGCAGAAGAAGGACATCCTTACTCCTAACCTGTTCATACGCGTGCGGCTCGCACTGAAAGCAGGCCGCTCGAAGCGCTGCTCGGAGTCAGGCCGGCAGTGCGCCGCCCGCCAGTGCCTCCAACTCGCGCTGGAGCTCGAACGGAGGGCCCGGTGAAGGGCGGCGGCAAGGGGAAGCCGGGCAGCGGCAAAGGGAAGCCGGGCAGCGGCAACAAGAGGCCGGAGAAGCTGCTCACGGGCCGCCAGGCGGCGAAGCTCGTGCGAAAGTGGCTTTCCGAGCGTTACCCGCCAGAGGTCGTCGACATCCTGGTGGAGGGCCTCCCGTGGAAGGACAACCCCGAGCCGATGGGAACCCTCAAGGCGCTCCGGTGGACGGTGTACTTCAACATCATGCTTCCGCTCGACATCTCCCGCACGTACCCGCGCGACGACTCATGACAGACGGATGCTCGACGCGCACACCAGTCCCGCACGGGCGACACGGCCGTGCCAGAACCCGCCGGAGTGACCATGCCTGATCCAGCCGAGCCAAACCTGTACGAGCTGAGACGCCGTGACCGGCCCGCCTTCGAGCGGATGATCGAGGAGCTCCGCTCGGCCGTGCGCGGCCGCGTCGAGGACGCGGGCCTGAGGCAAGCAGCCCGGGAAGTTGGGATGAGCGCGACGGGCCTCTCCAACTTCGTCAACGGCACCGAGCCGTACATGCGGACGATCCGGAAGCTGCGGACGTGGCACGCAGGGCGGTCCGGTGAACCCATGGACCCACCGTGATCTCCCGCCGTCGCGGGCAGTAACGATCACTGCCTCGCCGCCTGCCGGTACAGACCGACCGACGCCCGCCCGGTGAGCTCCCGGCGGCCGTCGGCGTGGCGTACCAGGTCACGGCCCATGCACGGAGCAGGTCTTGGAAACGCAACGGCCGGGCTCCACCGCCTGGTGCGGATGTGGGCACCGGCAGCCGTGATCAGGCCCGCCCGTGGCTCCACCGCGAGTCGGACTTTCTCGCGCCGACCAAAACGGTGGTGACCAGCCAGGTGAGCCCGGTCGGGAGAGCGACGGAGCCGAGTACATCGCCGGGCTTGGCAAGTGACCAGAGTTAGACTAAGCGCGTGCCCGGTTCCGGCCGAGTTGGCCATTTTGTCCACCGCTTCTCATGGAGCCAGCGACGGAGCCATGAGGCCCGCTCCACTGCCTCCCCGCGGGTACACAGGTGATCGGCGCGACCGCTCGACCACTTCGGCCAGCAGTGAACCTGCCGGGCGAGCCGGCGCCCGCCGAGATCGCGACTGCTCTAATCCGAGCAGTGACAGGCCAGGATCCGCCTGCACTCTGCGCGGAACGCTTCGCGCCGCTGCTCGGGCAGGGGAGCCGCTAGCGTCTCCAGCGCCACCTCCACGGCGCAGGCCACGTGGCCCGCTTGCAGATTCCACCCCGCAAACCAGGCGCGGGCACGGCGCATCGTGGCGCTGTGCGGCCGTGATCGGCTCGCGAACAACCTGAGCCCGGCCGGGCTCATCCCCAGCTCGCTGGCCGTGTCCCGCAACGTCGTCTCATCGATCCGCGCTCGGAGTGCCGCGCCGATCCGAATTATCTCGGTTTCCTCTGTGGCCAACATGAAATCGTTCACGCATCGTCTGCTCGCCGACCGACCTGTCCGATGCAGGTCCCCGATCATGAAGGTCGCAATATAGGCGTCCAGTTTTTTACAGCTACAGCGGCAAACGAGGCTTCCAAAAGGGCCGCTGCTGGAGCCTGCGGGTGAACCATCCGGAGCCTGTCCGGAGGCCCATGGCCGCCCGTGAGAAGAAAGCGTGCGGGGATACCTGTCGTCTCCACCCGCCGTTCAGGCACACGAATTCACCTTTGTCCTTTTTGTCCGTCGGCTGTTTCGGAGCCAGAGGTGGAGCCCGCGGTGCCGGACCGCCGTCCGGCGACACGTGAGCGCCGATCCCGGCGCTCCCAACGTGTCTCGGGCGGACAGGAGGCGAGGATGAAGCTCGGCTACAGGCTGGGACCCAACGGAGTCTCGGGCGAGGAAATCAACGCATACGCGGACGAGCGCGAGCTGGAGCGGCTGCGCCGGACGATCAGGGCCGAGCTGGACACGCACCCGGGACAGGAGGCACTCGCCCGCGAGATGCGGGTTGGGCGCCTTGTGATCCGCAAGTTCGTGGAGCAGCGCGCCCGGCCGACGCCCGCCAACCTCCAGAAGATCCGCGACTGGGCGGAGAACCGGCCACCCATGTGGACACCGTACGGCGCCGTGATCCTCGCCACCGCCGTGCGGGACCTCCCCGGGGACGAGCGCGCCCGCGTGCGCCGCCACCTTGCCCAGGCGCTCGCCGACGGCTACCGCCGCGCGGGCGTCACCGTGCCGGCATGGCTTCAGCGCGAGGCCGCATGAAAGAACGACCGGGTGCAGAACAGCTCAGCCGGGCGCGACCATACTGTACTCATGCAGGAGTTGTCCGCCGCGGCAAGTCCGGCTCCGGCGCGAATCCTGGCGGCGTATGCGACGTTGACTTGGCCCCAACTGCGCGCCATTCTTCGAACACGCGGTGCATGGGCAGCGTTCATGTGCCGAAGTTTCGATGGGCAGTGGTGCGGCCGGAGTGCCAGGACCCGGCACCGGGTTCTGGAACGGAAACCGCTGGAGACAGAATGGCCTCCGCCTTGATTGGCAACTTCCCCCACTATTTCCCCGTCCGCCCCGCCACCCCCACTCCGCCGGCCCGCGGTCGACGGTGTGCACCCGCACGCTTCGTTTCCTTCCCCGACTGCCCAGGCTCGCAGCGGCAGCGCTGGCCGGGACATGGCAGATCGGGATCCGCGTGGCGCTGGGCGCCGACCGGCGGCGCATCGTGGCGACGATCTTCTCCCGCGCGCTGGGGGAGGTCGCCATCGGCGTCGTGGCGGGCGGCCTGCTGATCATCTCCCTGATGTACCTGGCGTCAGACGGGCGGATGTCGATCAGGCAGATCGGGGTGATGATGGTGTACTCGGCGATCATGATGGGGGTGTGCATGCTCGCCTGCATCGTCCCCACCCGCCGCGCCCTCCGCATCGAGCCCACGGAGGCGCTGCGGGTCTCGATCGGTCGGAAAGACTCAGGTAGGGCCTCACGCAGAGAAGCAGAGCAGCAGAGAGAGATTCTCTGTTCCTCTGCTTCTCTGCTTCTCTGCGTGAGAAAAGTCGTTGGCCGAACTTGTCAGCAGAGCCACCCGAGACGCTGTTGTTGACTTCCGACAATACTCCTGGTTATAGTCGTGTCGGGTTCCGACATCAGCCCCTCCGGAGGACCGCATGCCCCCGCCCGTATCCAACTCCCCGTCACCGCCGAATGACGTGCTGCGCGGCACGCTCGACCTGCTGATCCTCAAGGCGCTCTCGCTGGAGCCGATGCACGGCTGGGCCATCGCCCAGCGGCTGGAGCAGCTCTCCCGCGAGGCGCTGCGCGTGGGGCAGGGCTCGCTCTACCCCGCCCTGCAGCGGCTGGAGGAGAAGGGGTGGATCGACAGCGAGTGGAAGGCCACCGAGCAGAACCGCCGCGCCAAGTACTACGAGCTCACCCCCGCCGGGCGCCGCGCGCTGGGGGAGGAGGCCGAGACCTGGCGCCGCTACGTGGAGATGGTCGACCTGATCCTCCGGACCACCTGACCCCGAGGCGTATCGATGGGCTGGACGAAGCGGTGGATCAGGCGCCTCCGGGCGCTGGTGCGCAAGGACGCGGTGGAGGCCGAGCTGGACGAGGAGCTGGCTTTCCACCTGGAGCAGGAGGTCCAAAAGAACCTCCGCGCCGGGATGGAGCCGGCCGAGGCGAGGCGGCAGGCCGCCCTCTCCTTCGGCGGGGTGGAGAAGTTCAAGGAGGAGGTCCGCGACGCGCGCCGGCTGGGGTGGGCGTACGGGATGTCGCTCGACTTCAAGCTGGGCTTCCGGATGCTGCTCAAATACCCGGGGCTGACGCTGGTGGGCGGCCTGGCGTTCGCGTTCGCCATCGCCATCGGCGCCGCCTACTTCGAGTTCTCCCGCCAGTTCATCCACCCGCGGCTCCCGCTCCCCGACGGCGACCGCATCGTGGCGGTGCGCAACTGGGACGCCGCGGCGGGGCGCGCGGAGCCGCGGGCGCTGCACGACTTCGCCACCTGGCGCGCGGAGCTGCGCTCGGTGGAGGAGCTGGGCGCCTTCCGCACGCTCGAGCGCAACCTGGTCGCCGCGCCCGGGGGGCGGGGCGTGCCGGTCGTGGTCGCGGAGATCAGCGCGTCGGCGTTCCGGGTGATCCGCGTCCCCCCGCTGCTGGGCCGCGCCCTCGTCGAGACGGACGAGCGCGAAGGCGCGCCGCCGGTGGTGGTCATCGGCCACGAGGCGTGGCGGACGCGCTTCGGCGGCGACCCCGCCGTCGTCGGGCGGACCGTGCGGCTGGGGAGCACGCAGGCCACGGTGGTCGGGGTGATGCCGGAAGGCTTCGGCTTCCCCATCGCCCAGGGCTTCTGGACCCCGCTCCGCCTGGACGCCGTCCGCTTCGAACGGGGGGAGGGCCCCGCGATCAGCGTCTTCGGCCGGCTGGCGCCGGGCGCCACACTGGGCCAGGCGCGGACGGAGCTCGCCACCCTCGGCCGGCGCGCGGCCGCCGACTTCCCCGTCTCCAACCGGCACCTGCGGCCGCAGGTGGTGCCGTACGCGGAGTCGCTGCTGAACATGTCGGCGGACGAGTCCGCGGGGCTGATGGCGAGTAACCTCCTGCTGGTGCCGCTCCTGGTGCTGGCGTGCGCCAACGTCGCCCTCCTGCTCTTCGCGCGGGCGGCGACGCGCGAGGGCGAGATCGTGGTGCGGAGCGCGCTGGGGGCGAGCCGCGGCCGCATCGTCCTGCAGCTCTTCACCGAGGCGCTGGTGCTGGGCGGCGCCGCCGCGCTCGCCGGGCTGGCGGCCGCCGCACTGGTGCTGCGCTGGGGGATGGGCGCGGTGAAGGTGCTGATCGGGGACGAGTTCCCGTTCTGGCTGCACGCCACCCTCTCCCCCGCCACCGTGCTCTACGCCTGCGCGCTGACGCTGCTCGGCGCAGCGGTGGCGGGCGTCGCGCCGGCGCTCAAGGTGACGCGCGGGCTGGGGGCGCGCCTCCGGCAGCAGTCGGCGGGGGGCGGCGGGCTGCGCTTCGGAGGCGTCTGGACGGCGGTGATCGTCGCCCAGGTGGCCGTCACCGTCGCCGTCCCCGTGCAAGCCTTCTTCATCCAGCGCCACTCGGCCCAGCTCCGCTCGCTCGACGTCGGCGTCCCGGCGGAGGAGTACCTCTCGGCGCGGCTGGAGATGGACCGCGAGGACGCGCCCGCCGACACGTCGCGGGCGGCGCTCGCTGCGCGCTTCGCCGCGGCCTACGGCGAGCTGGAGCGGCGCCTGGCGGCCGACCCGGAGGTCGCCGGGGTGACGCTGGCCAGCCTCCTCCCGGGGATGGACCACCCGGGGCGCCGGATCGAGGTGGAGGGGGGCCGGGCCGTGGATCCGGACTCCGCCCTGCTCCCCTGCCACGGCGGGGCGGGGTGCGCGAGCAGCGCGGCGGTGGCGGCGAACTACTTCGAGGTGATGGGCGCGCCCGTCCTCTCCGGCCGCGCCTTCCACGCCGGCGACCTGGCTTCGGGCGCGCGCGTGGCGATCGCGAACCGGTCGTTCATCGACCGCGTCCTGGGCGGCCGCAACCCGGTCGGGCGGCGGGTGCGCTACGTGGAGCCCAAGGCGGCGGATGCGGAGCCGGGGCCGTGGCACGAGATCGTCGGCGTGGTCCCCGACCTGGGGACTTCGGACGGCGGAGCCGGCGGAGGCGCGGGGCTCTACCACCCGCTCGCGCCGGGCGCCGCGCACCCGGTGCACCTGGCCGTGCGCGTCCGGGGCGAGCCGGAGTCGTTCGCGCCGCGGCTCCAGTCCGCCGCCACCGCGGCCGATCCCACCCTGCGCATCCACGAACTGGCCCCGCTGGACGAGGTCCGCCGCTCCGACGTGCAGTGGCTGGCGTTCCTCTTCCGGCTCACCGTCACAGGCGTCGCGGTCGCCGTCCTCCTCTCGCTCGCCGGGATCTACGCGGTGATGTCGTTCACCGTAGCGCGCCGCACGCGCGAGATCGGCATCCGCGTGGCGCTGGGCGCCGACGCGCGGCGCGTGATCCTGGCGGTGTTCGCGCGGCCGCTCACGCAGATCGGCCTGGGCATCGCCGCCGGCGGCGTGCTGGTCGGCGCCGGGCTGCTGCTGGAGAGCCGCGGGGCGGTCTCGCCGAAGGGCGCCGCGCTGTTCGTCGCCTACGCGGCGCTCATGCTGGGCGTGTGCCTGCTCGCCTGCATCGTCCCCACCCGCCGCGCGCTGGGCATCGAGCCCACCGAGGCGCTGCGGGCGGACACGTGACTCCGTCGAAAAGCACGTGAGCCCCGCCGTTTCGTTGCCGCACTTCGATCCGTCCACCTGATCGGCCGAACCACCTGACCCCGAGATC
>DASQLJ010000382.1:0-2001 GCA_035630095.1 Longimicrobium sp. | reverse complement strand
GGGGGGGGGGGCCCAGCCACGGCATGGGCAGATGCCGGCATCCACCCGCCTCGCCAGCCCCGCAGCCGCGCGAAGCGCCCCACGTCCCTCTCCTGCAGTTCGGGAGAGGGACAGGCGTGCTGGACGCGACGCAGTCGCGCCAGCACGCCAGGGTGAGGGGTGGAGGGGGCGCGCATCACCATGCCCTGTCCACCCGCGCCATCAGCCCGCCCAGGCGCCGCTCCACGTCGTCCATGATCGCCTGGATCTCGGTTTCGCTCGCGCGGCGGGGGACGAAGACGGGCTCGCCGTACGAGATCCGCAGGCGAGCGAAGAGGTGGGGGATCAGGAAGCGGTCCCATCCGCCGAAATACGACGCGCGGCTGGCGCCCGACACCACGGGGATGATCGGGGCGCCGGTGCGCTGGGCGATGAGCACGGGGCCGGGCTTCATCTTCTCGCGCGGGCCCCTGGGACCGTCGGGGGTGATGGCGAGCGAGCGGCCGGCGCGCACGTGCTGGATCAGCTCGCGCAGCGCCTCGAGCCCGCCGCGGGTGGTGGATCCGCGGACGGCGGTGAACCCCCACCGCCGGATCACGCGGGTGATGTACTCGCCGTCGCGGTGCTGGCTCACCAGCGTCACCACGCCCTGGTGCCGGTGGAAGTGCGTGCACGGCAGCAGCCGGCCATGCCAGAGGGTGAAGATGACCGGCTTCCCCGCGCGCCAGAACTGGTCGTAGTTCTCCACCCCCTCGCGCTCGTACCGGCACGACGCCATCAGCGCGTTCAGCGCCGCCCCGCCCAGCGAGGCCACGAACCGGTCGCGCGGCCGGAGCTGCGTCGTCAGCTCCGACGGGCGGACGTTCGCGGGAGGCGCGGCGGGGGGATCAGGCGTCATCGATCGAGTCGGTGGTTGTCGCGGGGGCATCCGCGCGCTCGCAGGCGCGGGAAACCTAGCCGACCGGCACCGATGCCCGCCACTCGCCATTCCGCGGCCGTGAGCCGTACTTCCCAAACTGGGGCCGGCTTCGCATCATTCCTGCGTCTTTCGCGTCCTCGCGCGCGCGGACGGATGGGTCCGGACGTGCGTCGTCGGATCGCGGCAGCCATCACTCACCCACCTGGAGGCGAGCAATGTCGAAGCTGACCCTGAACCTGGAAGCGCTGAGCGTGGAGACCTTCACTCCGACGCCAAACCTGGCGGGGGCGGAAGCCGGGTTCATCCTGGGGCCCAGCAAGCATAGCTGCATCGAACAGTGCACCACCTCGTGCGTCCCCTGATCGCGCCGGGTCGGTAAACAGAAAGGGCCCGCCGGGGAATCGCTTCCCGGCGGGCCCTTCGCTGACGGAGATCGTGCTCGCGGCGGCGTCTTGCGCACGTATTCAGCCCGACCGCCCTTCGCCCCCGCCGTCCCCCTTCCCATCCAGCAGCTCCCCCGCGATCTCGGCCACGCGCGCCGAGGCCCCCGGCCCGCCCAGCCGCCCGCGGATCGCCGACAGCCCCTCGATCATCTCGCGCCGCTCGGGCGAGTCCACGTCCAGCAGCGGGAGCAGCGCGTCGGCCAGCGCCTGCGGGGTGGCGGCGTCCTGCACGAACTCGGGGGCCACGCGCTTCTCGGCGATCAGGTTGGCGAGGGCGATGTGCGGCACCTTCACCACGCGCCGCGCGAGGGCGTAGCTCAGCGGCGCCATGCGGTACACCACGGCCATCGGCGTCCCCGCGATCCCCGCCTCCAGCGTGGTGGTGCCGCTCTTCACCAGCGCGGCCGTCGCGTACTGCAGCAGCATCCCGCCGGTGCTCTCCACCAGCGGCCAGAGCGCCCCCTCGTACACCCCGCGGTCGATCCCCCGTGGCACGCCGATCACCGGCTGCGCCCGCGGGTTCCTGGCGGAAACCAGCGCCGCGGCGTGCGAAAAGAGCTCCAGGTGGCGCCGCACCTCCTGCGCGCGCGAGCCGGGGAAGAGCGCGAGGATCGGCCGGCGCGGGTCCAGCCCGTTCTGCCGCGCCCACACGTCGCGCAG
>DASQLJ010000381.1:0-3445 GCA_035630095.1 Longimicrobium sp. | reverse complement strand
CTGGACCTGGTGCGCGCCGACCGCGGCGAGGCGCGTGTGTGCGGCGTGCGCACCACCGAGCGCCCGGCGCTGGCGCGCGCGCAGATCGGCTACGTACCCGAGGTGGTGGAGACGGCGTACGGCTGGCTGACGGCGCGCGAGTTCCTGGCGCACCACGCGTCGTTCTACCGGGCGTGGGACCCGGCGTACGCGGACGTGCTCTGCCGCCGGCTGGCCGTTCCGCTGCACGCGAGGATGGACGGCCTGTCGAAGGGCGCGCTGCGCCGCGTGGTGCTGGTGTCCGCGCTGGCGCACCGGCCCCCGGTGCTGCTGCTGGACGAGCCCACCGACGGGCTGGACCCGCTGGCGCGCGAGGAGTTCTGCGCGCTGCTGGTGGTGCACGTGACCACGGCGCCCACCACGGTGCTCTGGAGCACCCACCACGTGCACGAGGCCGACCGCATGGCTGACCACGTGGGGGTGATCGAGGGCGGCCGGCTGGTGCTGCAGGCCCCCCGCGACGTGGTGGACGCCTCGCTGCGCCGCTACCGCGCCCAGGTGCCGGCGGGATGGGCCGGGGCGCCGGGGCTGAACGGCGAGGTGCTGCTGCGCGAAGGCGGAGGACGCGAGATCGCCTGGACGGTGTGGGGCCCGGAGCGCGAGGTGGCCGCGCGGCTGGAGGCGTCGGGCGCGGCCGTGCGCGACGCCGTGGCGCTGTCGCTGGAGGACGCCACGCTCACGCTGCTGCGCGCGGGGAGGGACGGATGAGCGCCGCGGAGCTGCACCCGCCGGCGCAGGCGGGGAGGGTGGCGCGGCACTACCTGGGCCTGTTCGGCCGCCACCGGGCGGTCGTGCCGATGCTGCTCACGTTCTTTCTCGGGATCTCGAGCGGGACGAACTCGGAAGGCTTCGAGGGCTTTGCGGTGTTCGCGCTGCTCATGGCGCTGCTCCCGCTGGTGCAGTGGGGCGCATCCACGCGGCGCGGCGAGCTCGACCACGCGATGCCGCTGGGGCGCGTGCGGCACGACCTGCTGTGGATGGCCGCCGGGGCGGCGTGGGCGGTGGCCGCGATGATCCCGCCGCTCGCGCTGGTGACCACGCTGTGGGTGCTGGGGCCCGAGGGGCGGCCGCTCGCGGCCATCGTCTGGATGCCGCTGGTGATCCTGGCCGCCGGGCTGGCCTGCTACCTGGTGGGCGCGGGGGCGTGGCTGCGCGGAAGCACCCGCCCCGCCCTGATGCTGTGCGCCCTCTTCGTCCTCGCCATTGTGCCGGAGGTGCTGCTGGGCTCGCGCTGGGCGCGCGTGCGGCGGCTCCTGATGCTGCGCGATGCGCCCGCCCCCGGAGAGGGCCCCACCCTGCTGCTGGGCGCGGCGCTGCTGGTGGCCGCCGCCGGGGCGCTGGCGTGGCTGATGGTGGCCACGCCCCGCCGGCGGCCGCGCGCGGGTTTCCGTGCGGAACCGCGCCTCGAGCGCCCGGCCGCCCGGGCCGCCGCCGGCGTTCCGCGGCGCCCGGCGCGGCTGCACACCGTGATCCGGGGCGAGCTGCGCCTGCTGCGCGGGCCCGCGCTGGTGGCGGCGGCCTGGGTGGTGGTGGCCACGCTGTGGCTGGTGCCGGCGGAAATCGGCTCCGGCTCTCCCTCCGATGGCCCCGAGCCCTGGGTGTGGCCGGTGGCCATCACCGCCGTGTGGTGGCCGCTGGTGGTGTGGCTGCGCGGGAGGGGGCCGTGGCGGCGCCGCCTGGAGCCCGTGCCCGTGGGTGCGCTGGCCATGCGGCTGGCACGGGTGGCGGCCGGCGCGGTGTGCCTGCAGCTGATGGTGCTGGCGGTGGTCGTGGCGCAGGCGGCCGGAGCGGCCGGCGGCCTGCGGCCCGCCGGGAGCTACGTGGCGGTGGCGGGCGTGGCGCTGCTCCTGTACCTGTTGAGCTCCTTCCCGCAGGTGCTCGCGCGCCATCATGCGCTGGGCTGGTCGGTGGGCTGGGCCGTCGCGCTGCAGGGGTCCCTGTTCCCGCTGGCCGGTATGCTCTCGCCGGGGGTGCTGTCTCCGCGGAACGCGCTGCTGGCGGTCTTCCCGCATCCGGACCCGTGGGTTCCGGCCATGCTGCTGTGGCTCGCCGTGCTGAGCGCCCTCCTGGCATGGACTGCGTGGATCGGGGTGATCCGTGACCGCGGGGACCCCATCCCGGGATTCCAGGTTGCGGGACACCGGGCCGCGGTCGCTCGCGTGGGATGAGGATCCTGCCGGATGTGCCACGCGGCACCGCTGCCGCGGTGTCGGGCAGGAACTGCAAGCTGAACATCGATGATCGACCGTGAACGCCGCCGCACCGGTCCGTCCGGTGCGGCGGCTCGCGTTTCTCTCGGCCGTCGATGACTTGCGCTCGCAGTGGCTCTTCTATATCCTTCCATCCGGTTCAACGGATGAATACTCTCTTGCCTCCCCCGATCTTCGAGCGCATGTCGGCGCTGGCCGACAGCACGCGCAGCCGGCTGCTCCTGGTGCTGGAACGCCACGAGCTGACCGTGGGAGAGCTGTGCGCGGTGCTGCAGCTTCCGCAGTCCACCGTCAGCCGGCACCTGAAGACGCTGCAGGACGAGGGGTGGGCGACCGGCCGCGCCGACGGCACCAGCCGCCGCTACCGCATGAGCGCCGACCGCCTGGAGCCCGCCGCGCGCCGCCTGTGGACGCTGGTGCGCGAGCAGGTGAGCACCCTGGCCGCCGCCGAGCAGGACGCGCAGCGCCTGGTGAGCGTGCTCGCGCGGCGCAGCACGCGCTCGCAGGAGTTCTTCAGCACCGCGGCGGGGCAGTGGGACCGCCTGCGCGAGGAGCTGTTCGGCCGGCGCGCCGACCTGCAGGGGCTGCTGGCGCTGATGGACCCCGCGTGGACGGTGGGCGACCTGGGGTGCGGCACGGGGCAGGTGAGCGAGTCGCTCGCACCGTTCGTGCGGCGCGTGGTCTCGGTCGACAGCTCGCCGGCCATGCTGGGCGCGGCGCGCGGGCGGCTGGGCGGGGTGGCCAACGTGGAGGTGCGCGCCGGCGAGCTCGAGGCGCTGCCGGTGGACGACGGCGAGCTGGACGCCGCGCTCCTCTTCCTGGTGCTGCACTACGTGGCCGAGCCCGCCGAGGCGCTGGCCGAGGCGCGGCGGGTGCTGAAGCCCGGCGGCGTGCTGCTCGTGGTGGACATGGCCCCGCACGACCGCGAGGAGTATCGCCAGGCCATGGGCCACGTGTGGCTCGGCTTCGGGGCCGAGCAGATGGCCGCGTGGATGCGGGATGCCGGCCTGGGCGGCGTGCGCTACGTGCCGCTGCCGGCCGACCCCGCGGCGAAGGGGCCGACGCTGTTCGCGGCGCGCGCGGTGAACGGATAGGGGACAGGGAACAGGGGACAGGGAAAAGCCAGCAAAGTGGTGGCGCTTCGATCGGAATCGGCGCATGCCGCGGCGGCCCCCCCCCCCCCGCCCCCCCCCCCC
>DASQLJ010000380.1:0-2522 GCA_035630095.1 Longimicrobium sp. | reverse complement strand
GGGGGGGGGGGGGGGGCAGCCGCGGGATGCGAAGAAGCCTGTCGATCGACACGAACCCGATCTGCCGATCTACCTGATCTACAGATGTCGGGTTTGCCGAACCCGATCTACCCTGATCTACCCAGCTTTTGGAGGAACAACCGCATGGCAACCGTGATCGCCGAGCCGCTGGTGATGGACGAGCCGCTGGCGATCGCCGGCCGCACGCTCCGCTCGCGCCTGATGGTGGGGACGGGGAAGTACCGCTCCAACGAGCAGATGGTGCGGGCGATCGAGGCCTCGGGCGCCGAGGTGGTGACCGTGGCCGTGCGCCGCGTGGACCTGGACCGCACGAAGGACGAGGGCGTCCTCTTCCACCTCGACCCCGAGCATTACCTCCTCCTCCCCAACACGGCCGGGTGCTACACGGCCGAGGACGCCGTCCGCTACGCGCGCCTGGCGCGCGCCGCCGGCTTCACCGACTGGGTGAAGCTGGAGGTGATCGGCGACCAGGAGACGCTCCTCCCCGACGCCGAGGCCACCCTCCGCGCCGCCAGGGAGCTGGTCGCCGACGGCTTCACCGTGCTCGCCTACACCAACGACGACCTGATCACCGCGCTGCGCCTGGAAGACGCCGGCTGCGCCGCGGTGATGCCCCTCGCCTCGCCGATCGGCAGCGGGCTGGGGCTGGTGAACCCGTTCAACATCCGCACGATCAAGAGCCGCCTCTCCGTGCCCGTGATCGTGGACGCGGGCGTGGGCACCGCCTCGGACGCGGCGGTGACGATGGAGCAGGGGGTGGACGGCCTCCTGATGAACACCGCGCTCGCCGAGGCCCGGGACCCCGTGCGCATGTCCCGCGCGATGGCGCTGGCCACCGAGGCCGGGCGCCTCGCCTACCTGGCCGGCCGCATGCCGCGCCGCGAGCGGGCGGTGCCGTCGTCGCCGCTCGGGGGGATGCTGGGCTGAGGAGCCGGGAGATGGCGGGCGACGTCACCGCGCCGCGCCGCGTGGCGCTGGAGGTGATGCAGCGCGTGCGCGGCGGCGACCTGGCCGACCGGGCGCTCGACGCCGCCGCGGCCCGGCTGGAGCCGCGCGACCGCGCGTGGACGCAGGAGCTGGTGTACGGCACCTTCCGCCTGCGCGGCCGCATCGACCACATGCTCGGCGCGCTCCTGCGCGACGGCACCGCGTCGGTGGAGCCGGACGTGCTCGACGTGCTGCGACTGGGCGCCTACCAGCTCCTGGAGATGGGGAGCGTTCCGCCCTACGCCGCCGTCTCGCAGTCGGTGGAGCTGGCGCGGCTGGCGGGGGCGGGGCGCGTCGCCGGGCTCGTGAACGGCGTCCTCCAGAACCTGCAGCGCCGCGGCGAGGGGATCCGCTTCCCCGACTTCGACCGGTTCCCCGCCGAGCACCTGGCCGCGTGGGGCTCGCACCCGCGCTGGCTGGTGGAGCGCTGGGTGGACCGCTGGGGGCCCGACGCCGCCGCGGCGCTGGTGGAGGCGAACAACCGCCGCCCCGAGCTCTACATCCGCCCCCTCGGCCGGCCGGCCGACGAGGCGCGGGCGCGGCTGGGCGAGGCGGAGATCGCCTCGGAGCCGGTCGACTTCTCCCCCGACTCGCTGCGCATCCTGGCCCCCGCCACGGCGGTGGACGCGCTGGGCGCGGTGCCGGCGGTGGTGCAGGACCCGGCCGCCGCGCTGGTGGTGCGCTACGCCGCGGTGCCCGAAGGGGGCACGGTGATCGACCTCTGCGCGGCGCCGGGAGGGAAGGCGCTGGGGATGGCCGAGCGCGCCGCCCACGTGGCCGCGGCCGACCTGGCGTACCGGCGGCTCCGGCGCGTGGCCGAGAACGCGGGGCGCGTCGGCTGGGCGGAGCGCATCGGCGCGGTGGTGGCGGATGGGCGACTCCCTCCCTTCCGCGAGGTGGACGCGGTGCTGCTCGACGCGCCGTGCACCGGCACCGGTACCTTCCGCCGGCACCCCGACGGGCGCTGGCGCGTGGACGCGGGCGACCTGGCCGCGCTGGCGGTGCTGCAGGGCGAGCTGCTGGACGCGGCGGCGCCGCTGGTGCGCCCGGGCGGGCTGCTGGTGTACAGCACCTGCTCGCTGGAACGCGAGGAGAACGAGGAGCGAGTGGAGGCATTCCTGGCCCGTCATCCCCAGTTCACCCCCGAGCCGCCGGCCGGCGCGGTGCCCGCCGGCGTGCTCGACGCGGCGGGGTGGCTGTGCGTGCTGCCGCAGCGGCAGGGGGTGGACGGCGCCTTCGCCGCGCGGCTGCGGAGGCGCTCGTGAGGTCCGTCGTCAAGCCGAAGCCGCCGCCGCTGGTGGCCGGCGTGCGCCGGCGCGTGAAGGCGTACCTGAACGAGCGGCGCCTGCTCAAGTACATCATCTACTGCGGCTTGGGCGGCTTCTTCGCCGGGTACCTGTTCATCACGCTCCTCTTCTTCCCCGGCTTCGGGCGCTCGGCGATCGTCACCGTCCCCGACGTGCGCGGGATGACGCAGACGGCCGCGCGGCGCGCGCTGGCCAGGGCTGGGCTCG
>DASQLJ010000379.1:0-2472 GCA_035630095.1 Longimicrobium sp. | reverse complement strand
GGGGGGGGGGGGGGGGGGGGGGGGGGCCGCCGAGGCGTGCGCCCGCCTTCCCATGAGCACGGAAATGGTCGAGGGATGTGCGTCGGCGAGGAACGATCCACCGGCGCGCCTCGCCTCACTCGTCGCGCTCGGGGGGGCGGGGGGCGACCACGTCCAGCAGCAGGCGCCACTCCGCGCCGGGCTGGCGCGTCCAGATGCGCACGTAGTAGCCGGTCTCGCGGCGGCCGGCGCCGGGGTGCACGCTCTGGTACTCGCCCCACGTCCACCCCAGGTCGCCCGCGTTCGAGGCCATCGCCGCGCGCAGCTGCGCGGTGTAGCGCCGGGCGCTGTCCGCCGCCGCGGCCGCTAGCGAGGCGGCGAGGCCGACGTGGGGGAGGGCGCCCGGGCGAAGGAGCCGCATCTCCGGGTCGCCGTGCGCCCGCAGCGCGGCCGCGAGCCCGTCCGCCGCCGCGCGGGCCGCGAAGCCGCTGTCGGCGGCGAGGAGCGAGGGTTCGGCGCCGGCGTCCACGCCGAATCGAACGGGCGTCTCGGCGTGGCCCGGCGCCCGCCACGCCGCGGGCGCCCGGTCGGGGCGCGGGTGCGGAGTGCCCACGTCGATCGCGAAGCGCCACCCCTCGGGCATCTTTCGCCAGACGGTGACGTAGTGGCCGTGGCCCTGGACGGTGCCGGCGCTGTCCGCCGCCTCGTAGGGGCCGGTGGTGAAGCCCATGTCGCCGCTGCCGGACCCGCGCGCGAAGGCCGGGTACCACGACAGCCGCGCCGAGGTGCGCGCGCGCCCACGCCAGAGCTCCTTCGCGTTCGCCGGCTCCGGGCGCAAAGCCAGCGCGCTGTCGTGCGAGAAGGCGAGGAACGCGTCGCGGATCCCATCGCGCGCCGCGGCGGCGGCGAACGCGCGCTCCGCCGCCACCACCTCGGCTTCCGTGCCACTCGTGGGCACCGGCGCGGAACGGGGCGGCGCGCACGCGGCGAGCAGCGCGAGGGCGGCGAGCGGGGCGGATCGCATCGGTCGAGTGGGTCGGATGGGTCGGTGGGAAGGGTGGGACGGATGGAGATCGGACGGAGCCCGCGCCGGGAGGTGCCCGGCGCGGGCTCTTCATCAACCCCCGCTCAGCGCCGTTCGTTCCAGCGCTCGCGGGGCAGGGTGAAGCGGATCACGCCGGGCTCCGAGCCGTCGCCCTGCAGCGTGAACCCCAGGTTGTGAAGCACGCCGATCGACGGCACCAGCTCCGGCATCGTCTCGGCGACCACGACGGCGACGCGCGGGTCGGCGAAGGCCCGCTCCACCAGCGCGGCCGTGGCCTCGGTGGCGTAGCCGCGGCGCCGGCGCTCGGGGACGATGCCGTAGCCCACCTCCACCACTCCCTCGTCCCCCGGCCCGCCCTTGTAGCCGACGACGCCGGCCAGCCCGGCCGCGTCGCCCTCTTCCACCACGTAGTACATGCACCAGCCGGCCCGGTACGCCTCCGTCTCCGCGATGTTCAGCGTGTGGAGCCGGGCGTCGTCGTCGTACAGCTCGGGCGGCCAGCTTTCGGGCACGCGCGCGTTCAGCAGCTCGCCGAAGCGCGCGAGGTCCTCACCTTCGGCGCGCAGCATGGCGGGGGTGGCCCCCACCAGCCGCAGCCTCGGGGTGTTCAGCACCGTATCGCTCATTTCCGTGTGTTCTCGTGCAGGAGGTCGGGTGTCGCGCGCGGCGGGGCATCCGCCGCGCGGCCTGGGAGATCACGGGGGCAATCATAGGCGCCTCGGGTTGGATGAAGGTCGATTTGGAGGGCGGCGGACGGTCGCCGCCGCCCGGTGTCGCTCAGGGCGCGGGCGTGGCGGGAGGGGTCGCGCCGGCCTGCATCTGCTGCATGATCTGCTGCTGCAGCTCGGGCATGTGCTCCATCAGCCGCCGCTGCGTGAGCTCGGAGGAGCGCGCGGCCACCTCGGGCATCGTCTCCAGCAGCCGCTTGCCCAGCGGCGTCTGGTAGAACGCGGTGAGCTGGCCCATCTCGTCCTCGGTGTAGGTCAGCGCGTACACGCGCACCATGTCGGGGCGCACCTGCTGCCAGCTCAGGTAGCGGGTGAAGAACGCCCGCATCGTGGCCTCGAACGGCGCGATCGCGGGGTTCTGCCGCATCTGCGACTGGATCATCATGTCCATCGTGCGCCGGTAGTTGCTCTCCATGTCGATGGAGGTCACCAGGCGCTCGGCGGCGGCCATCCGCTCCGGCGTGGGCTCCTGCGCCCGGGCGGGGCCGGCCAGCCCCAGCGCCACGGCGCAGGCGGCGGCGGCGATCAGCTTCTTCATCTGCGTCCCTCGATCGGATGGGTTCCGTCCGCCGCCCGCCGCGCGCGCTCGTCCGAAGCACGCGCGGACGAACGCGCTCAGCCGCGGCGGCGCTCCAGCAGCAGCATCATCAGCATCGCCAGGATCACGCGCACCTCGTCCTGCTCGGGGATGTCGAGCGTCTCCTCGATGCGGAACTTCCC
>DASQLJ010000378.1:0-4143 GCA_035630095.1 Longimicrobium sp. | reverse complement strand
AGCCGCCGCTGACCACGCAGTGCGCCGCGCCGTTCACCGCCGCCAGCGAGAGCGCCGGGGGAAGGAGCGGGCGCACCTCCGCCTCCGGCAGCGGCACGGCGAGCATGGAGCCCGCGGGAAGGGCCTGCATCAGCCGGGCGCGCGCGGCGACCAGGCGCAGCGCGTTCTCCAGCGAGAAGACGCCGGCCAGGCACGCCGCCACGTACTCGCCGATGCTGTGCCCCAGCATCGCCGCCGGCTGCACGCCCCGGCCCATCCACAGCTTCGCCAGCGCGTACTCCACGGCGAAGAGCGCGGGCTGCGCCAGGCGCGTCTCGCGCAGGCGCGCGTTCGCCTCTTCCTCCCCGCCCTCCACGGGAAAGAGGACGGCGCGCAGGTCCACCCCCAGCCCGGGGGCGAGCAGGTCGGCGCAGCGGTCGAGCACCGCGCGGAAGACGGGCTCGCGCCCGTACAGCTCGCGCGCCATCCCCGCGTGCTGCGTCCCCTGGCCGGGGAAGAGGAAGGCCACCGACGGCGCGCGCTCCGCCGCGCGGCGCGAGACCGGCTTCCGTCCCCCCTCGCCGGCGAGCGCGGCGCGCGCCTCCTCCGCGTCGCGGGCGGCGGCCGCCCAGCGGTGCGGGTGCGCCGCGCGCCCTTCCCGCAGCGTGAACGCCACGTCCGCCAGCGGCAGGCCGGGGTGCTCCGCCAGGTGTGCGCCCAGCCGGGCGCGCATCCGCTCCAGCGCGGCCTCCGACTTCGCGCTCAGCACCAGGAGCTGCGCGGCGTCGGCCGGGGCGGGCGGCGGGAGCGCGGGCGCCTCCTCCAGCACCGCGTGCGCGTTGGTGCCGCCCATCCCGAACGAGCTGACCCCCGCGCGGCGCGGCGCGCCGCCGTCCGTCTCCCAGGCACGCAGCGCCGTGTTGACGAAGAAGGGCGAGCCCTCCAGCCCCGTCTCGGGATTGGGGGAGGTGAAGTGCAGGGTGGGCGGGATCGTCCGGTGCTCGAGCGCCAGGACCGTCTTGATGAAGCCCGCCACCCCCGCCGCCGTGTCGGTGTGGCCGATGCTGGCCTTCAGGGCGCCCAGCGCGCAGAAGCCCTTCCGGTCGGTCGCGGTGCGGAAGACCTGGGAAAGGGCGGCGATCTCGACCGGGTCGCCCAGCGCCGTCCCGGTGCCGTGCGTCTCCACGTACGAGACCTCGGCCGGGTCGACCCCCGCCACCTCCAGCGCCTCGGCGATCGCCTTCGCCTGCCCCTTCACGCTCGGCGCGGTGAACCCCACCTTCCCCGCCCCGTCGTTGTTGATGGCGGACCCCTTCACCACCGCGCGGATCGGGTCGCCGTCGCGCACCGCGTCCGCGAAGCGCTTCAGGACGACGACGCCCGCGCCGCTCGCGCCGACCGTCCCCGCCGCCCGCGCGTCGAAGGCGCGGCAGTGGCCGTCGGGGGAGAGGATCCCGCCCTCCTGGTGGCGGTACCCGGAGACCTGGTCGGGGGAGATGGTGGCGCCCCCGGCCAGCGCCAGGTCGCACTCGCGGTTCAGCAGGCTCTGGCACGCCAGGTGGATGGCGACCAGCGAGGTGCTGCACGCCGTCTGCACCACCACGCTGGGCCCGCGCAGCCCCAGCTTGTAGCTGACGCGCGTGGTCAGGAAGTCGCGCGCGTTGGCGAACAGCGCCACCTCCTGGCCCACGTCCGCCACCAGCGCCTCGTCCGCCAGCACCCGCGACAGGTGTGGGCCCGAAGACGCGGAGCCCGCGAAGACGGCGACGGCGCCGGGGAAGCGTGCCGGGTCGACGCCGGCGTCTTCCAGCGCGCTCCAGGCGCACTCCAGCAGCACGCGGTGCTGGGGGTCCATCGCCTGCGCCTCGCGCCGGCTCACCCCGAAGAAGGGCGCGTCGAAGCACCACGCCTCGGGGAGCGCCCCGTACGCGGGGACGAACGCCGGGTCGCGCAGCGCGTGGGGAGGCACGCCCGCCTCGCGCAGCGCGTCTTCCGGGAAGAAGGAGATCGACTCGACGCCCGCGCACAGGTTCCGCCAGAGCTCGGCGGCGTCGCGCGCGCCGGGGAGGCGGCACGCCATCCCCACGACCGCGACGTCGTTCTCGCGGTCGTGCGGGTCCACCGGGGTGGCCCCGTCGGAGAGCGGAGGCCGGCTCACGCGCCCCCCCGCACCCGGCGCCGCGCCCGGCGCTCCTGCGCCCGCGCCCGGCTCTCCGCCAGCTCCGCCGCGTCGTCGGCGGCGTCCGCGCCCAGGTAGGCGGCCAGCTCCTCCACCGTGGTGTAGCGGAACAGGTCCACCACCCGCAGGTCGGCCCGCAGCTCGCGCAGGCGGCTGTAGACGCGGTAGAGGAGGAGGCTGGTGCCGCCCAGGTCGAAGAAGTTGTCGTGCACGCCGACGCGGGCCGCGCCCAGCACCTCGCCCCACGCCTCCGCCACCCGCGCCTCCAGCGCGTCGCGCGGCGGGAGCGGCTCGGCGCCGCGCGCCGTCTCGGGCGCGGGGAGCGCCCGGCGGTCCAGCTTCCCGTTGGGGGTCGTCGGCAGCGCGTCGAGGACCACGCAGGCCGACGGGACCATGTAGTCCGGCAGCTCCCGGCGCAGGTGCTGCTTCAGCGCCTCCGCGTCCGCCTCCCCCGCCACGTACGCCACCAGCCGCCGCTCGCCCGGCGCGTCGTCGCGGACCACGACCACGCACTCGCGCACCGCCGGGTGCCGGCGCAGCGCCGCCTCGATCTCGCCCGGCTCCACGCGGAAGCCGCGCACCTTCACCTGGGCGTCCAGGCGGCCCAGGTACTCCAGCGAGCCGTCCGCCCGCCGCCGCACCCGGTCGCCCGTGCGGTACAGCCGGCTCCCCGCGGGGCCGAACGGATCGGGGACGAAGCGCTCCGCCGTGAGCGCCGGGCGGTCCAGGTAGCCGCGGCCGACGCCGGGCCCGCCGATCCACAGCTCGCCCGGCAGCCCCGCCGGCTGCGGGTTCCCCACCCGGTCGCAGACGTAGAGGCAGACGTTGCCGAACGGCGTGCCGATCGGGTGGCCCTCCACCCGTCCGTCCGCCGGGACGGGGTGCGCCGATGCCAGGATGGTGCCCTCCGTGGGCCCGTAGAGCACGTGCGTCTCCGCCCCGGGGAAGGCGTCCGCCATCTCCGCCGGGAGCTCCGCCGGCACCCGGTCGCCGCCCACGAACAGGCGCCGCAGCCGGGTGGGACGCCCGGACTCGCGCTGCGCCCGCGCCACCTCCCGCATCAGCGCGGGGACGGCGTGCAGCAGGGTGGCGTCGGCCGCCTCGTCCAGCAGCGACGGCACGTCCAGCACCCGCTCGCGGTCCAGCAGGCGCACCGCGGCGCCCGAGGTGAGGGGGAGGAGGGTCTCGAAGAGCCAGATGTCGAACGAGCACGACGCCAGCGCCGGCATCACGTCGCCCTCGCGCACGCCGAACGCCTCGCGGGTGGCGGCCAGCAGGTTGGCCAGCGACCCGTGCTGCACGCCCACCCCCTTGGGCCGCCCGGTGGAGCCGGAGGTGTAGATGACGTACGCCAGGTTGTCCGCCGACACGCCGGACGCGACGGGCGGAGCCTCCGCGTCGTCCTCCGCCGGCAGCTCCGCGCGCACGACCGTCGCCACGCCGCGCGGGAGGGCGTCCGCCGCGCTCCCCGCCGTCACGACCACGGCGAGGCGCGCGTCGGAGACCATCCACGCCAGCCGCTCGGCCGGATGGTCGGGGTCCAGCGGCAGGTACGCGCCGCCGGCCTTCCAGATGCCGAGGACCGCCGCCAGCAGCTCCGGCGTGCGCTCCGCGCACAGGCCGACCCGCGTCTCCGGCCCCACCCCCAGCGCGCGCAGCCGCCGCGCGAGGGCTTCCGCGCGCCGGTCCAGCGCGGCGTAGGTCGTCACCCGCCCGCCGTGCAGCAGCGCCGGCGCGTGGGGCGTGCGCCGCGCCTGCTCGGCGAAGAGCGCGTGGACGGGAACCGCCGGGTACGCGCGCTCCGTGGCGTTGCAGGCGTCCACCACCCGCGCGCGCTCCGCCCCGTCCAGCAGGCCGATCCGGGAGAGCGGCAGCTCCGCGTCTTCCGCCACCTGCTCGAGGACGCGCGCCAGGTGCGCCAGCATCCGCCGGATGGTGGCGGGCTCGAAGAGGCTGCGGCTGTACTCCAGCACCGCGCGCAGCCC
>DASQLJ010000377.1:0-2388 GCA_035630095.1 Longimicrobium sp. | reverse complement strand
CGGAGTTTCATCCACACGACGGCGACGGTGCGACCGGGTGCCCGCTCTTACAACCTCTCCCGGGACGGGAGAGGTGGACGGCCTAAGCCGGCCGGAGAGGGCGCGATGCAGGCGCTCCGCACGTCAGCTCCGCTCGATCATCCCCCGAAGTCTCCCCCTGCGCCGCCCCGCCGCCGACCGTTCCCCCTCGATCCATCCACCCACCTGCCGTCGCCTGTCAATTTCGTGCGAGTTGCGCATCGGAAGTGCGACATGCTTGACAGACGTGGGAACAAAACCGAAGATAAGCCGTAACAAGGCACGATGGGTGGCCGGCCCCGCGGCCGCCCGGCAGACGAACGCAGAGGGACAGAGCCATGAACTTCGATCTCGATGCCTACGCGCCGGTGCAGGAGCGTATCTGCGAGTTCTACCGCGACTTCCCGTACGGGTGCATCCAGACGCGCCTGGTGCGCGAGGACGGGCCGGAGGTGGTGTTCGAGGCGCGCGTGTACCGCACCCCCGAAGAGGTCTCCGCCGGCGTCTACACCTCGGGGTGGGCGCGCGAGATCGAGGGGAAGAACCCGGTGAACCGCACCAGCCACCTGGAAAACTGCGAGAGCAGCGCCATCGGCCGGGCGCTGGCCAACCTGGGCTACAGCAAGGACGCCACCCGCCCCAGCCGCTCGGAGATGATCAAGGTGCACCGCGTGCGGCAGGAGCACGAGGCGATGCTGGAGTTCATCCGCGAGGTGGGCGCCCGCTGCGAGGAGGAGATGCAGGTGCCCGTGGCCGGCGGAACGCGCAACCTGAAGGCCTACATCCGCGAGAACTGGCAGCCGATCAAGGAGCAGTACCGGATGGCGCGCACCGTGGTCGAGGCGATCGAGGGCTCCACGGGCCAGCACTTCCGCCTCGCGGCGTGAACGTCGCCTGACGCGGCGAGCGCTGATCCGGCTGGGGACGGCGTGCGTGTCAACGCATCGCACGAGCTCCGTTCCGTGACCGGGCGGTTTGCGTGAGGGATTCGCGCCCGCAGGGCCGAGACGCCGGCGCGCCCGCGTCCGTCGCCGTGGGAACGAGAGGGGCCCTGGCGCGGCGGCGGCTCGGCGCCGTTGGCAACGGCGGTATCGTTGCCTACGGCGCGCGAAGCCCGGCCCGGAGCGCAGCGGAGGGACACGCCCGCACCCGGCTCTTCCGTTACGGTCCGGCACCCACTTTTCGCGATCCGTATCAGCCGGCGCGGCCGAGCTCCACCACGATGTCGTACTCGGCGTCGGTGACCGGCTGAACGGAGAGGCGGCTCTTGTTGATGACGAGCATCTTCTCCAGCCCCGGCGCGGCGCGCAGGTCGTCGAGCGTCACCACGCGCGGGAACCTCTCCGCGAACTCGATGTCGACCATGAACCAGCGCGGGTCGTCGTCGCCCGCCTTGGGGTCGAAGTAGTCGCTCTCGGGGTCGCGGGCGCTGGGGTCGGGGTAGCCGGTGCGGGCGACGCGCGCCAGCCCGGCCACGCCGAGGGGCTCGGCGTTGCTGTGGTAGAAGAGCACGGGGTCGCCCACCTGCATCTCGTCGCGCATGAAGTTGCGCGCCTGGTAGTTGCGCACGCCCTCCCACGACGTCCGCCCGTCGCGGGCCAGGTCGTCGATGGAGAACACCTCCGGCTCGCTCTTCATCAGCCAGCACTTCGCCATCCCACGCTCCGCGTCGGTGATCAGTATCGTCCACACCGGCTATAGTCTGCCCGTCATGGGCGCCCGGATCAAGTCGCGCACCGATGCGGCCCTGGCGCGGGGGTGCGCCCAGCGGCGGCGGGTCACCCGGATGGCGCTGAACGAGTGCTCCGGCGAACGGGCTGGCGCATTCGGAAGCGCGGGGTGAACGCTATGAACACCCGTCGAAAACCGGAATGGCGCATTGCTCACGAATGCTTGCGTGGCTTTCTCAACGCGACCTTATTTGGCGTCCGGAATCGTCCTGCGCGGCAGCTGTCCGGAACCGTCCGGGCGCGCACGCGCGGGGTGGTGGCGGAGGCCGGCGAAAGCGCGGCCCCGCCCCGAAACACGAGGGAACCATGACCACGATCGCGCAGACCTGCGAGCCCGGGATGGGCGTACGGAACGGCTACCTGGGCTCGGGGAACTGAAGCCCGGCCGTGCGCGGCGCCCCGCGCGACGGCCGGCGCCCCCGTGCCGCCGGCGCGTTCGCGCCCGCCCGCGCGGGTGACCGGCGACCATGACCGCGACCGCACCGAAGGACCTCTGGATCCAGCGGCCGCGCCCCCGCCCGGGAGCGCGGCTGCGGCTGCTGCTGGTGCCCCACGCCGGCGGCGGCGCCTCCGCGTACCGCGGCTGGGCCGACGCGCTCCCCGATGACGTCGAGGTGTGCCCGGTGCAGCTCCCCGGGCG